>NZ_JBEXLP010000013.1:0-122717 GCF_040610035.1 Streptomyces sp. NPDC004542 | reverse complement strand
GTCTGACGCTCGGCGGGTCGGTCCCGGCCAGGAACCGCCGATTCTCGGCGACGGGTGAAAAGCGACGGCCACGGACGGCGGATGAGAAGTGACCCACTCTGCGATCTCTTGCGCGGAATGGGTGGCGGGGCGAGCCCCGAGCCGTCCTCAGGTCTCCACTGCCCCCAGCGCGTACAGCACGCCCCCGGCCTCGGCACCGAGGACCTGACGGCCCTCACCGCCCGCCTCACCGAGGCCGCCGAGGGCACGACGGCCGAGGACAGTGTCACAGGACCCCTCGTCCTGGTCGGAGCCGACTCGGGCGCCGCCGCGAGTCCGCCGCGTTGGGAGGCCGTACCACGGTGCTCGCGTCCGCCGGGTGACCCGCGCCCGCGTTGCCGGTTCGCCGGGTCCCCGGAGCGGTCCGGGTGACCGTACTCCGGCAGGAGGGGCACGGCGTGTGCCGTTCGGCTCGTCGGCATGGTCAGACCGTGGCAGCCCCGGGTACCGCCGCCAACAGCTCCCTCGTGTACTCCTCGTCCGGGTTCGTGAAGACGGCTGCCACGTCACCGGACTCGATCACCCGGCCGTCCCTCATGACCAGCACCCGGTCGCTGACGTGGTGGACGACTCCGAGGTCGTGGGAGATGAACAGGAGCGTGACGCCGGTGTCGCGGCGCAGGTCGGCGAGGAGGTCCAGGATCTGGGCCTGGACGGAGACGTCGAGTGCGGAGACGGGTTCGTCGCAGACGATCAGGTCGGGGGTCGGCGCCAACGCGCGCGCGATGGCGACACGTTGACGCTGGCCGCCGGAGAGCTCACGCGCACGGCGGTCCAGTACCGACGCCGACAGCCCCACCTGGTCGAGCAGTTCGGCCACTCTGGCCCGGCGCGCCGGCCCGCGCCGCGGGCCGGCGCGGGCGACGGCCTCCCCGATCACCCGCTCCACGTCGAAGCGGGGGTCGAAGGAACCGAGCGGGTCCTGTTGCACGGCCTGGACGCGTTGCCGCAGCGGGCGCCGTGCGCGCTCGGGCACCCCGGTCCAGGGCACCCCGTCGAACCGCACCGTTCCCGTGTCGGGTTCGGTCAGTCCGAGGAGAATGCGGGCCACGGTGGTCTTGCCCGAGCCCGACTCGCCGACCACGCCCAGGGTCTCGCCCCGGTGCAGGGTCAGGGAGACGTCGCGGACGGCGTCGTGCGGTGTGCCATCGGGTGCCCGGTAGCGTTTGGTGAGGTCCTCAGCCACCACCAGGGGCGGTCCGGGCGTTACGGTCTCGGTCACCGTGGGGGTGGGGAAGATCCTCGCCGCCGTCGTGGCGGGCAGCGGGTAGTGGCAGAGTGTTGCGTGGTCGTCCCGGTCGGGGAGCGCGGTGCGGCAGCCGTCGTCGGCCAGGGCGCAGCGGGCTGCGTAGGCGCAGCCGGCCGGTTCGGCGGGCAGGCCCGGCGGCACGGACGGGGACAGTCGGGTGCCCTTCGCGTGTGCGGTGGGTACGGCGTCCAGCAGCGTCCGGGTGTAGGGGTGGCGCGGCGACCTGAGCACGCGGTCGGTGGGGCCGTGTTCCACGATCCTGCCGCCGTACATGACCGCGACGCGGTCCACGGGGCCCGCCACCACCGAGAGGTCGTGGCTGATCAGGAGGAGGGCGGTGCCCTCGCCACGGAGTTTGGCCAGCAGGCTCAGCACCTACGCCTGCACCGTGACGTCGGGCGCGGTGGTCGGCTCGTCGGCGATGAGCAGGTCGGGGGCAGCAGCGACGGCGGCGGCGATCAGGGCGCGTTGGCGCAGGTCGCCGGAGAGTTGGTGCGGGTACTGGCCGGCGCGGCGGGCGGGGTCCGGTACTCCCACGTCGGACAGCAACTCCAGCACACGTGGCCGTAGTTCGGGCCGGGGCAGTAGTCGGTGGGCACGCAGGGGCTCGGCTATCTCGGCACCGACGCGGCGCAGCGGGTCCAGGGAGACCAGGGCGTCCTGGAGGACGAGACCGATGCGGCGGCCCCGGATGTCGCGCCAGGCGGGGTCCTTGAGGGTGCGCAGGTCCGTACCGTCGAAGGTGAGGCGGCGGGCGGTGACCGAGGCGCCGCGGCCGGCCAGTCCGGCCAGGGCACGGGCGGTGACGCTCTTGCCGGAACCCGACTCGCCGACCAGGGCCAGGCACTCCCCGCGGTCGAGACGCAGGGAGACGTCGCGGACGGCGTGCAGGGTGCCGAAGGAGACGTCGAGTCCGTCGATGTCGAGAAGGCTCATCCGTCGGTCCTCCGCGTGAAGCGGGCCTGCGCCCGACGGCCTATGACGTTGACGGAGAGCGCGGTGAAGGTGATCGCCGCGCCGGGGAAGACGCCGATCCACCAGGCGGTGGCGAGGAAGTTGCGGCCTTCCGAGAGCATGGTTCCCCATTCGGGCGGGGGCGGTTGGCGGCCGAGCCCGAGGAAGCTGAGCCCGGAGGCGGCGATCACGGACGAGCCGAACCCGACGGTGGCCAGGACGAGCAGCGGGCCGAGCGCGTTGGGCACGATGTGCCGTACGACGAGCAGGGGGCGGCGCGTCGTCGTGGCCGGTAGTGTATGAACGCACCTTTCCGCGCGTCAAAGCGCGCCCGGCATACGGACTTTGACACATCACGGCCGTAGGCGGACCATCGTCAGATCTCCTGCGGACTTCCGGTCAGCACGACCCGTCCGGTGATGTGCTGCGGGTTGATCAGCAGGTTGTAGATCGGGCACTTGCGCTCGACCGTCTCGTGGAGTTCGCGGATGCGTTCCTTGCCCGCGGGTGAGGTGATGTGCACGGTGTAGGAGATGTTGTGCGGGTAGATCGGCACCTGCTCGAAGCCGGGCTCCCCGGCGCGTGGGTCCTGGTCCGCCTGGACCTCGACCTCCAGGGAGTCCAGCGGGATACGCAGGTCGGCTGCCTGGATGAGGAAGATGTGGGTGAGGCAGCTGGACAACGCGCCGAGCTGGATCTCCGGGGAGGCGGGCCCGAGGTCGTAGCCCGCAAAGTCCAGCGGGGAGTCGCTGAGGATCTGGTGGTGGCGGATGCGAATACGCCGTACGCCGCTGCGTTCCTCGGCCCTGGTGCGGGCCCGCAGCCGGTTCGGCTCGGTGACGGGAGCGGTCCGCTGGGCCCGCCGCTTGGCGAGCAGGGCGGCCCGCTTGACCTCCAGGTAGGCGCGCAGCCCAGGCCGGGGGTCGGGTGCCGTGTCGAGCAACTGCTCCGGTTCTTCCGGGCTCCTACCGTTCTTGCGGACTGCGCTCGTCGTGGTGCCGGTCATCTCGGGGACTCCTCAGAGTAGGGAATTCGGGTCTCGGTGAACGCGGTGCGGCGGCGGCCCCGCGCAGTCGCGAGAGCACCAGCGCGGCGGCGAGCAGCCCGGCGCAGACGCAGGAGGCGAACGCGTACGCGGCTCGTGGGCCGCTGCCCGCGGACGAGCCGGAGGCGGAGTGCAGATAGACCGCCGATACGGCGCTGAGGCAGACGGCCGCCGCGATGCGCTGGGCCATCTGCAGGATGCCGCCGCCAACGCCGGCGGCCTCGGCCGGCGCGTGCTGGAGGACCTGGGTCTGGTTGGGTGAGACGGAGAGCCCGCCGGCGGCACCCGACAGCAACTGTGTCACGGCGAGCAGGACCGGCAGGGCGCCGGACGGCGCGAGAAGCGCGGCCACCGCCCCGGCCAGGGTGGCGCAGACGCCCAGCGCCAGGCCGACGTTCACCGTGCGCGGTCCGATCCTTCGCATCAGCCGCCAGGCGAGTGCCGAGGAGACACCCATCGCGATCGCCGAGGGGAGCGAGATCGCCGCCGTGAGGAGGGCGGACAGACCGAGCCCGTCCTGGAGGAAGACGGTGAGCACGAGGGACGCGGCGAGCGAGGAGCCGAACTGGGCCATGGCGACGGCCGTGCCCAGCAGGTACGGCTTCGACGACGCGAGCGCCGGATGCACCAGCGGCACCCGGCCCCTGCGGACCCGTAGCCGCTGGTGCACGGTGAACGCGCAGGCCAGGACGGCTACGCCGGCCGCCCACAGAAGTGCCTGTCCCCCGCTGTCCGGTGTGCGGATGAACGGCACCATCAGCGTCAGTGTGCATCCGCAGGCCAGGGCGAGGCCGAGGATGTCCAGCCGGGAGTCGCGGGCGGTGTGCCGGGGCGGTGGCAGCCAGCGGACCGCGAGGACCAAGGTGATCACCGCGCAGGGTGCGCTCAGCAGGAGGCAGTACCGCCAGCCGGCCCCGGTTCCGAGCCCGGCGACCAGCGCCCCACCGAGTGGTGGGCCGAGTGCTGCGGCGACGCCGCCCGTCACCGCGTACAGGCCGAGCGCCCGGCCTCGGTCGAGCCCGTGGAACACGTCCTGGATGGTGCCGATCACCTGGGAGTTGACGAGCCCCGCGGCGGCGCCCTGCACCAGGCGCGCGGTGATCAAGGTCCCCGGCCCGCCGCCGGTCGCGGCCGCCACCCCCGCGAGGAGGAAGACGGCCACGCCCGCGAGGAAGAACCGCTTGCGTCCGTGAAGGTCGCCGAGGCTGCCCCCGGGTACGAGGGCCAGCCCGAAGGCGAGCGAGTAACCGGCCACGATCCACTGGACGTCCGCCGCGCCGGCCCCGAGTGAGTACCGCATGCTCGGGACGGCGATGTTCAGAACCGCTTGGTCCAGCAGGGTGGTTGACCCTGCGGCCATGCACACCAGCAGTACCCGCCGGGCGGCGCGGTCTTCTCCTGGGAGCATTCAGGCGTGCCGCTCCGTGGTGCCCGTGTCAGGCTCCACACCGAGGACCTTGCGGTAGACGCGCTCGCCGTCGCCGTAGTCGTCGACGGCGTAGTGCCAGGTTGCCCGGTTGTCCCAGAGGACGAAGTCGCCGGGCTTCCAGCCGAACCGGATGGTGTAGTTCGGCGAGGAGGCGTGCCGGAGCAGATGGTCGAGCAGCACCTTGCTCTCGGCCGGGGTCACTCCGGTGAGTTGCTTGGCCGAGCTGCTGATGAAGAGGCCCTTGCGGCCGGTGACCGGGTGGGTGAGGACGACCGGGTGCTCGACGGGTTCGCCGGGAGCGTTCTTCTTGCTGCCCTGCGCGTAGTTCTCCGCGTTGCCGTCGTAGAGGGCGCCGACCGATTCCAGCAGCACCTTGAACGGTTCTGACAGGTCGTCGTACGCGGCCTGGAGGTCCGCCCACAGGGTGTGGCCGCCCAGCTCGGGCACCACCTCGTAGGTGAGCGACTCGATCGCGAACACGGGGTCGCGCCACAGACCGCCGATGTGCCAGGTGCTGGCCTTGCCGGTCTGCTTCACGTTGTACGGGTAGACCAGCGGGTTGGCCGGGTGCTTCACGGCGGTCGGGTGGTCGAAGGGCCGCGCGAAGAGGCCGACGGCCGCGACCTGCTGGTCGGGGGTCAGGTGCTGGCCGCGGAACACGAGGACCTTGTGCTCGCGGAAGGCCCGGCGCAGTTCCTCGGCGGTGATGTCGTCGACGGGTGAGGTCAGGTCGACGCCGACGACTTCGGCGCCGAAGCGGGGGCCTGCCCTGAGGATCTCGAAACGGGCGACGGTGGTCATGGCGTTCTCCTTCTTCTGCGCCGGGTGCAGGTGTCGGTAGGGGTGCGTGGTCAGGAGGTCCTGGGCGGCCGGGGCAGCCCGAGGTGGTCGCGGAGCGTGGTGCCGGTGTCGGTGGCGGTGGGCTGGGCCGCCTGGCTGGTCTGTCCGGCGTTCGCGGGGTTGTCGGCGGTTCCGGTACCGCAGGAGGTCACGGACAGGTCGGCGAGGACCGCAGCGGCGGTGAAGCGGAGGACGGTGCTGCGGCGCATGGCGGGTCGGGCTCCCCGGGGGCGTGCGGTGGATGTCATACGGCGGTTGCTCGCAGGCCTGCGGCGAGGTCGGCGATCAGGTCGTCGACGCCTTCGATGCCGACCGACAGCCGCACCAGGCCGGGGGTAACGCCGGCCGCGGCCTGCTGAGCGGGGTCCAGCTGGGCGTGGGTGGTGGAAGCGGGGTGGATGACGAGGCTGCGCACGTCGCCGATGTTCGCGAGATGGCTGAACAGCCGGACCCCTTCGACGAAGCGTCGGCCCGCCTGCAGACCGCCGGCGAGTTCGAAGGAGAGCACCGCTCCGGCGCCGCAAGGCAGATAGCGCTTGGCCTGGGTCTGCCAGGGGCTGGAGGGCAGTGAGGCGTAGTGCACCCGCGTCACCTGGGGCTGGTCCTCCAGCCAGGTGGCGAGCGCCTGCGCGTTGGCGACGTGCCGTTCGACGCGCAGGCTCAGTGTCTCCAGGCCCTGAAGAAGCAGGAAGCTGTTGAACGGGGAGACGGCAGGGCCGAGGTCCCGTACCAGCCGGGTGCGCAGGCGCAGTGCGTAGGCGAGTCCGAGGTCCGCGAAGGAGTCCCAGAAGGACAGCCCGTTGTACGTGGGGTCCGGGCCGGTCAGTCCGGGCCAGCGGCCGGGATCCGCACCGAAGTCGAAGCGCCCGCTGTCCACGACGACCCCGCCGATGCCGGTGCCGTGGCCGGAGAGGAACTTGGTGGTGGAGTGCACGACGATGTCGGCGCCGTGTTCGAGGGGACGCAGCAGGTACGGGGTGAGCACGGTGTTGTCGACGACGAGCGGGACGCCGATCTCGTGGGCGATGCGGGCGACCGCCTCGGTGTCGAGGACGTTTCCGCGCGGATTGCCGAGCGTCTCGCCGAAGAACGCCTTGGTGGTGGGCCGTACCGCCGTGTACCAGGCGCCCAGGTCGTCCGGGTCGTCGACGAAGGTGACCTCGATGCCGAAGTCGGCGAACGTGTGCTCCAGCAGGGTGCGGGTGCCGCCGTACAGGGACGACGAGGCAACGATGTGGTCGCCCGCGCGGGCCAGGTTGAGCAGGGCGAGGCTGGTCGCGGCCTGCCCGCTGGCCACGGCGACCGCCGCCGAACCGCCCTCCAGGGCGGCGATCCACTCCTCCGCCACCACGGTGGTCGGATTCGACAATCGCGTGTAGGCGTGGGTGGCGAGGTCGGCCAGTTCGAAGGCCGCGGCGGCGTGCCCGGTGTCCCGGAAGACATAGCCGGCGGTCGGGTGGATCGGCACCGCCCGCGCCCCGGTGACCGGGTCGGGAACCGCGCCGGCGTGCACCTGCCGGGTCTCGAACGCCCAGTCGGCGGTGCTCATCGGCCGTTCTCCCTCCCCCACTCTCGGCTTCGCTCGAGCGGGGGGACCCCCACCGCCAGGACATCGGACCACCAGCGCTCAGCGACCCGCGGATGCGAGCGGAGCCAGCCGACGACCGCGTTCTCGCCGAAGGCGGCGAGCAACGGGTTGTCCGGATCGTCGGTGACGCCCCGGCTCAACGCGGCCAGTTCGGCGGGGAGTTCCAGCGGTTTGACGACCGCGTCGAGGCGCGGACCGAGGAAGAAGGGGATCGAGTAGCGGTCGACGCCCGGCTGCGGGCTGACAACTCTGTGCCGCGTGGCTTTCAGATAGCCCTGGGTGGCGATCTCCAGCATCTCCCCGATGTTGAACACGAAGGCGTCGGGCACGGGCACCGCGTCGATCCAGCCGCCGTCCTCGCGCTGCACCTGGAGTCCGCCGACGTCGTCCTGCTGGAGGAGGGCGAGGTAGCCGTAGTCCTTGTGCGCGCCCACTCCCTGGTCGGCGTCCTGCGCGAGCCGCGGCGGGTAGTGCACGATCTTCACGTGGACGGCGGCCTCGTCGTCGAACCACTGGTCGAAGTAGCCCTCGTCCTGTCCGAGCGCCGCGGCGAGGGCACGCAGCACCTCCCGGCTGACTCGCAGCGCCTCCGCCTGCCAGCGGAGCACGATGTCCTTGAGGTCCGGGAGCGCGGAGGGCCACTGGTTCGGGCCGATCAGGCGCAGGTAGTCGGGGTCGTCCGGACCGGTCTCCAACGCCGCCCGCTCCGGGCCGATGTCGATCTGCTCCCGCCAGTCGGCGCTGCCCGCCGTGTACTCGGTCCCGGTACGGGTGTAGCCGCGGAACTGGGGCGAGTTCAGATTCTCGATCTCCAGCCGCCGCTTCTCGGGCAGGGCGAAGAAGGCGCGTGCCGCGGTCAGCGCCTCGTCCCGCAGGGCTGCGGGGACACCGTGTCCGGTGACGTAGAAGAAGCCCACCTCGTGTGCCGCGGACCGGAGTTCGGCGAGAAAGGCGGCCCGGTCCGTGTCCGGGGTGCGGAAGCGAGAGATGTCGATGACGGGCAGGACCGTGAGTTGAGCCATGGGAGTTCCTTCGCGGCAACGGCAGCCGACCGGCCCTCGCAACCCGCCCTGGACAGGAACTAGTCGGAGGCAGCCGGAACGAGCAGTCAGAAAGAAGGGAACGAGGTCGCGGGCCGTGGGACGGCGGTCAGCAACAGACCTGGTCGAACTGGTCGGCGCGGCGGCTCCCCCAGAACGGGTCGAGCAGCACCGTGTGTGCCGTGCCAGAGGTCTCCATGGCCGGATGAAAGCACACCCGGGATGGATACGTCCACCATGCGTTCCGCCGGGTCCGGCCGTTCCGGGGCGGTGTTGACGCCGGTAGAGCAGCCGATCTACGGTGAGCGCGAGCTACGAGTTCCGGTGATCAAGCCCTGGCTGGCCGGACGGCAACCCTCGACGCAGTGGGGTGCCCCAGGTGAAGGCTCGGCGGATCTCTTCTTTCTGCAAGTGCGCTCACATCGGCCCCGAGGCGGGCCAGAACCCGGGAGGACGGCATGGCGAGAGCCTTGATGCTGTGCTCCCGGCTCCATGTCGATTTGCTGCTGGTGTCCAGCTGTCTGTGTACGGGCTGATTCCGCCCTCCGACGGTCGGCAGAGCCACCACCCGTCGGTGTAAACCCCCTCTTTTCCTGCCTGATCTCGCACGCCATGGCACAGCCCTGCGCCACGGCTGCCTCACGCACCCCTGACGCGGAAGCAGAGACTCCTGATGGCACTCCACAGCGGCCCGGCGCCGAGCAGACCCCTTCGCTCCGGCCTCGGCGCGGTATCCCTCGGCACAGCGTTCCTGGTGGCGCTGACCGGCTGCACCAGCAGCAAGGACGGCGGCACCGCGAGCTCCGGCTCAGCGATCACCGTCGGTACGACCGACCAGGTCACCAGCCTCGACCCGGCCGGTGCGTGGGACGCCGGCTCCGGCACCATCGAGAGCGAGGTCTACGCGACCCTGCTCAGCCAGAAGAACGGCTCAGCGGACGTCTCCCCTGAGCTGGCCAGCGGGATCAAGTTGACCGGGCCCAAGGAATACACGGTCACCCTTCAGAAGGGCCTGAAGTTCGCCAACGGCCACGAACTGACGTCCTCGGACGTCAAGTTCAGCTTCGACCGGGACCTGAAGATCGCCGACGAGAACGGCCCGTCGTCACTGCTGTACAACATCGCCTCGGTCTCCGCCCCGGACCCGACCACGGTCGTCTTCACCCTCAAGTCGGCCAATGACACGCTGTTCCCGCAGGTGCTGTCCACGGCCGCCGGCTACATCGTGGACGAGCAGGTGTTCCCCGCGGACAAGATCCTCGACGACAAGTCGATCGTCGCGGCCAAGCCGTGGAACGGGCCGTACGGCATCAAGAGCTACGACAAGAACTCGCTGGTGTCCTTCGCCTCCAACGCGGAGTACAAGGGGCAGCTGGGCACGCCGAAGACCAAGAACGTCCAGCTCAAGTACTACACGGACGCCGGCAACCTGAAGCTCGACGTCCAGCAGGGCACCGTCGACGCCGTCTACCGCACGCTCACCACCGCCGACCTGGACGACCTCGGCAAGCAGAAGAGCGTCAAGGTCCACACCGGCTCCGGCAACGGCATCCGCTACATCGTCTTCGACCTCGCCACCCAGCCGTACGGCACCAAGACGAAGAACGCCGACGGGAAGAAGGCCCTCGCCGTCCGGCAGGCGGTCGCGGACTCGGTCGACCGGTCCCAACTCGCCCAGCAGGTCTACAAGAACACCTACCAGCCGCTCTACAGCTCCGTCCCGGACGGCCTGACCGGCGCCACCCCCTCCTTCAAGTCGCTCTACGGCGACAAGAAGGGCGGCCCCGACAAGGCCGCCGCGGCAGCCCGGCTGAAGGCCGCGAAGGTGAGCACCCCGGTCACGCTCAACCTCCAGTACAACAGCGACCACTACGGCTCGTCCTCGGCCGACGAGTACGCGCTGATCAAGTCCCAGCTGGAGGCCACCGGGATGTTCAAGGTGAACCTGCAGTCCACCGAGTGGAGCCAGTACGGCAAGGACCGCGTCAAGCACCTCTACCCGCTTTATCAGCTCGGCTGGTACGCCGACTACCTCGACGCCGACAACTACCTCTCGCCCTTCTACTCGGCCAACAGCTGGGTCGCCAACGGCTACGACGACCCCGCCGTGCGCACGCTGATCAAGAAGGAGGAGACCGAGACGGACGCCGCGAAGCGGACCGGGCTGCTGAAGCAGGCGCAGGACAGGGCCGCCGCGCAGGTGCCGCTGCTGCCGCTGCTCCAGGGCTCCACCGCCATCGTCACCCGCAGCGACGTCAGCGGTGTGCCGGCCGAACTGGATGCGACGTACCAGTTCCGCTGGGCGGGGCTCTCGAAGAAGTGAGCGCTCTGACTCGGGAGACCCCCGGCGCCGTCGGCACCCCGGCCGACGGCGCCGCCGGGATCGGATTCGCCCGCTACCTGGTGGTCCGTTTCCTCCTCATCATCCCCACCGTGCTGATCCTGGTCAGCCTGGTCTTCTTCCTGATGCGGCTGACGGGCGACCCGATCAGCGCCGCCTTCGGCGACCGCCTCACCCCGGACCAGCTCCAGGCCAAGCTCCACCAGGCGGGCTACGACCGGCCGTTGCTCACCCAGTACCTGGACTACCTGCGTTCGCTGGCCACCGGCGACTTCGGCCGCACGGTCACCGACAACCAGCCGGTGACGCACGTGCTCGGCACCTACGGCGCCGCGACCGTCGAACTCGCCTGCTACGCCCTGCTGGTCGCCCTGGGGATCGGTGTCCCGCTGGGCATGGTGGCGGCCTCCTACCGCGACCGGGCGCCCGACGCGGTCCTGCGCCTGTTCGCGATCCTGACCTACGCGACACCCGTGTTCTTCGTCGGCCTGCTGCTGAAACTGGTCTTCGCGATCTGGCTCGGCTGGCTGCCCGCGTCGGGCCGGGCGAGCACCGGCGTCCAGCTCTTCCTCCAGGACCAGACCAGCACGACGGGCGTGTACCTGATCGACGCCCTGCGCAGCGGCGACGGCGCGGCGATCACGGACGTGCTCCGGCACGCCGTGCTGCCCGGGGTGGCCCTGGGCCTGCTGATGGCCGGCGTGCTGCTCCGGTTGGTGCGCACCAACCTGATCGGCACGCTCTCCGCGGAGTACATCGAGGCCGCCCGCTCCCGGGGCGTGGCCCCGCTGCGCCTGGTCACCCGGCACGCCACCCGGCCCGCGCTGATCCCCGTCGTCACGGTACTGGGACTCCAGGTCGCCGGGCTCCTGGGCGGGGCCGTGCTCACCGAGACCACGTTCGAGTGGAAGGGCCTCGGCTACGAGCTCGCGCACTACCTGACGGTCCGTGACTTCCCGGCGGTGCAGGGCATCGTGGCCCTGTTCGCCGTCGTCGTGGCGGTGACGAACTTCCTCGTCGACGTCGTCGCCGCACTGATCGACCCGCGAGTGAGGTACTGAGTCATGGCGCTGGTTCTGGCACGACGACTGCCACTACGGCTGCGGACGGGCGCGGGAGTGCAGCGGGCCATGCTGCTCACCGGCCTGGTCCTGACCGGCCTGTTCGCCTTCACCGCACTACTGGGGCCGTTGCTCGCCCCGCACGGTTACGCCCAGCTCCGGGACGGGGGCGGCCTGTTCGGCTCCCAGCAGCACCCGAGCGGCGCCCATCCGCTGGGCACTACCATCTCCGGGTATGACGTCCTGTCCCGGACAGTCTGGGGCGCGCGGACCGCGCTCCTGATCATCGTCGTCGCGCTGCTGCTGTCGGTGGTGCCGGGTACCGTGCTCGGACTGGTCTCCGGCTACCTCGGCGGAAAGCTGGACCGGCTGCTGGTCGGACTGGCCGACGCGCTGTACGCGTTCCCGCCGCTGCTGCTCGCCATCCTCATGTCCCTCGTGATCAGCGGCGGCCGGTCGAGCCTCGTCGGCGGTCTCGGAGCGGCCGCCTGCTCGGTCGCGGTCTCCTTCATACCGCAGTACTTCCGGGTCGTACGCGCCGAGGTGATCCGGGTGAAGTCCGAGCCGTTCATCGACGCGGCCCGGGTGATCGGCACGGGACCGTGGCGGATCATGACCCGGCACGTGCTGCGCAACTCGGTGCGTACCCTCCCGCTGATCTTCACAATCAACGCGTCGGAGGCCATCCTCACCCTCGCCGGCCTCGGCTTTCTGGGCTTCGGAATCGAACCCAACTCCGCCGCCGAGTGGGGTTACGACCTCAACCGCGCTGTCGCCGACGTCACTTCGGGCATCTGGTGGACGGCGATCCCGCCCGGCCTGGGCATCGTGCTCACGGTCCTGGGCACGACCCTGCTCGGCGAGGGCCTCACCGACCTGGCCGACCCACGACTGCGACGCCGGACAGGTGCTCCCACCCTGTCCACGGACGGAGGCGGGGGACGATGACTGACCTGCTGCGCATCGAGGACCTGCACGTCGAGTTCCCCACCGACACCGGCGCGGCACCCGCCGTCCGCGGAGTCAACCTCTCCGTCGCCCCCGGCGAGGTGCTGGCCCTGGTCGGCGAGAGCGGCAGCGGCAAGACCGTCACCGCCCGCTCGGTCCTCGGCCTGCTGCCCGACACCGCGACCGTCCGCGGCCGTGTCCTGCTCGGCGACGGCACCTCGGAGCCCTTAGAGGATGTGCTCACCGCGCCCGCGGGCGGGCTGCGCGCCCTGCGCGGAACGCATGTCGCGATGGTCTTCCAGGAGCCATCCACCGCACTGAACCCCGTCTTCACCATCGGCTGGCAGCTCACCGAGGGCCTGCGCGCCCACGGACGCGGCGGCAGCAAGGCCGAACGGCGGGCACTCGCCGTGGAATGGCTCGACAAGGTCGGCATCCCCGACCCGGCCACCCGCGTCGACCACTATCCGCACCAACTGTCCGGCGGCCAGAAGCAGCGCGCCGTCATCGCCATGGCCCTCGCCCTGGGCACCCGGCTCATCGTCGCCGACGAGCCCACCACCGCCCTGGACGTCACGGTCCAAGCGGAGATCCTGGAACTGCTCCATCGCTGCCGCACCGACTTCGGCACCTCCGTGCTGCTCATCACCCACAACATGGGGGTCGTCGCCGACCTCGCCGACCGGGTAGCTGTGATGCGTACGGGACAAGTGGTGGAACAGGCACCGGTACGTGATCTGTTCGCGGCGCCCACCCACCCGTACACCCGGGAACTCCTCGCCGCCGTGCCGGACTTCGGTACCGGCGGACGCGCCGGGCCGGAGACGGCGGACGGCGAGGTACAGCCGGCCGTGCGTGCCTCCGGGCTGGTCGTCGACTACCCGGGGCGGCTGGGGCGCAAGGGCTTCAGGGCGGTGGACGGGGTGAGCTTCGAGATCCGGCCGGGCGAGGTGCTCGGGCTGGTCGGCGAGAGCGGCAGCGGCAAGACCACCATCGGGCGGGCGATCGCCGGGCTGACCGCCGTGACGGGCGGAGAACTGCAGCTGTTCGGCGAGCCATTGACACGGAAGTCCCGGAAGTCGAAGACGGCCGGGCGGATCGGATACGTCTTCCAGGACCCCGCCACCAGTTTCAACCCGTTGCTGACGATCGCCGACAGCATCGCCGAACCCTTCGTTGTGCACCGGCGGGAGCTGGGCGCGAAGGAGATCCGGGCGCGGGCCGAGTCGCTGCTCGAAGCGGTGCGCCTGCCCCGCGCCTACGCGGACCGCTACCCGCACGAGCTCAGCGGTGGCCAGCGCCAGCGCGCCAGCCTGGCCCGGGCGCTCGCGCTGCGGCCGGAACTGCTCATCGCCGACGAGCCGACCTCGGCGCTGGACGTGTCTGTGCAGGCCAAGGTGCTGGACCTGTTCGGCGAGCTCCAGCGGGAGCTGGGCTTCGCGGCGCTGTTCGTCAGCCACGACCTGGCCGTGGTCGAACAGGTCGCCGACCGGGTGGTGGTACTGCACCGGGGACGGATCGCCGAGGAAGGTCCCACCGGCCGGGTGCTCGGCAGCCCGCAACACGACTACACCCGCCGGCTCGTCGCCGCCCTGCCCGTGCCCGACCCGGTACGGCAGGCGAGACGTCAGCAGCACCCCGTGGAGGAAGGAGTGACCGGCTGATGACCGACGGCACACTGATCGACGAAGTACTGCGCAGCACACCCGTCTTCGACGGCCACAACGACCTGCCGGTGGCACTCCGCGCGCGGACCGGCTACAGCGGCGCTCGACGCCCGCCTGAAGAGCTGGCTCGATGCCCACCCGCGTCCCGAGGTGACAGTCGACCAGGTCGCCGACCACGTGGAGCACGCCCGCGAGGTGGCCGGGGTGGACCACATCGGTCTCGGCGGCGACTACGACGGAGTGGACCACCAGCCGACCGGCCTCGGCGACGTCTCCGGCTATCCGGTCCTGCTGCGCGAACTCGCTGACCGCGGCTGGTCCCGCCCCGAACTGGAAGCCCTGACCGGCCGGAACGTCCTGCGTGTCCTGCGCGCCGCCGAGGAACGAGCCACTGAACCGCTATGGCCCACGGTCCCGCTGCGTTGACAGATCGGTCCACACTCGCCGACGCCACGGCGGGTATGGACCGCGTCGCATGTCTTCGGCACCCGCCGGGGTGTTCTTCTTTCGGCAGCCAGGTCAGGCCGGTCGAGGCGACACCGAAGGGATCGTCGCTGTTGCCAAGGACCTCCGCCTGGTCCGCGTTCGTGTACTGGGGGAGCCGCACCACATCCGGTGCCACAGAGGATCGGTTGTCGGACATTCCCACATCATGATCTCTCCGCCGAGCACTGGCCAAGCTGCTTGTCCGCCGACACCGGGCGCTGTCGTTCCCGGTCGACAGACGATGTCAGGACTCAGTGGTAGAGCTTGCGGGTCGGGGTCGGGGTCGGGTCGGCAGAAGGCCGATCCCTTCGCAGTGCAAAAGGACCACGTCCGCGGTTTCGTCTTCGATGCGGCCACGGGCAGGCTCACCGAAGTCCGCCGACCCTCGCGGCCCGAGCGCGTCGCTCAGCGATCCGTCACACCACGTTCACCGGGTGCCGTACCACCGCGTCGAAAAGGTAGCCCTGGGTGTTGGGCACGGCGACGTCCGGCTGGGTACGACCGGCCGTGTCCGTGGCTCGGGCCAGCAGATGGGTGGCGCCGGGCGCCTCGGGCCGCCATCCGAGAGACCAGCGGGTCCATGTGCCGGCCAGGGGCCGGTCCTGCAGGCGGGCCTGGCGCCAGTTCGCACCGCCATCGGTGCTGACGTCGACCCTGGCGACGGCGCCCGCGCCCGACCACGAACGTCCGTGGAGTACGTGCCGGCGTCCTACCGAGAACGCGGCCCCGTCGGCCAGCTCGAAGGCGCTCTTTGTCGCCTGCCGGGTCAGGGGCGCGCTGCCGCCCTCCGGGTAGGCGGGGCCGAACAGCCGGTAGAAGGTGGTGTTCCAGGGGGAGAACAGCGGCTCGGCGGATACCTCGATGTCGCCGACCCATTTGATCGACGCGATCCCCACCCAGGAGGGCACCAGCACCCGCACCGGATACCCGTGGTCGTACGGAAGCCGTTCACCGTTCATCTCGTAGGCGAGCAGTACGTCGTCCAGCGCCTTGGCCAGCGGCAGCGGACGGCGTACCCGGCCGAGGCTCTCGCCGCCGCTGACGTAGTCGGCGTCCAGGCCGCGCGGCTGTACGTCCACGGCGTGGTGGGACAGACCGGCCCTGCGCAGCACGTCGGCGAGACGCACCCCGCGCCAGCGCGCGACCCCGATCGCTCCCAGGGTCCACACGGTGCCGGTGACGGTCTCGCCCTGCTGTGTCGTGTAGTACGAGCGGCCGTTGCCGGCGCACTCGACGAAGGCGGTCCGGGTGACGGCCGGCAGCGCGCGCAGATCGTCGTACCCGAACTCCACCGGCCGGTCCTCTCCGGGGCTGCCGCGCAGCCCGCTCCCCCACAGCCGCAGCCGCCAGTCACCGGCCTCCAGGACTGGGGTGGCGGTGTGGTTACGGACGAAGAACAGCTCGTTGGGGGTGTGGTGGCCGGTTCCACGCAGCGCCTCCCAGCGGGTCTCGGCGTTGGTGCCGCGTTCGATGAACCACTCGGGCGGCAGCGGCTTGACGATTCCGGCGACAGCGGCACGGGCCGAGCGGGGGCTCCCGAGTGCGGTCCCGGCCGCGGTGGCGGCGAGCAGGGTGAGCAGCCGGCGGCGGGTGACCCCGTCGGCCCTGGCCTCGCCGGCGAGCCACTGGCGCAGCCTCCGGCGGTCGTAGTCGGTTTCGTGGCGGTGACCCGTGGGGGTGGGAGCAGACATGGCGAGTCCTCGTCATGGGTGGGCGAAGGAACACAGCAGGGGGCGGCCTGGACCGGGGCTCGGGCACCCCGGCGGCCCGGCGGCAGCAGGCACAACTGCCTTCCCGGCAGGGTGGTTGAGAGCTGTCAGAGGGGAGCGGAGATGGCGATCAGCCGCTCGTCCGACACAGCGCGGCGGCGACCCGGACGAGGTCCACGGCGCGGCGGCGAGTCAGAGGCTCCGGCGACGGCATGGCGGGATGGAAGCACGCGGGACGGATGGTGTCAACGGAGCGTTCGAGCCGACACGACACGCTGTCCGACTCGTCGAACGCACCGCAGCTGTCCAGGAGTTGCGATGCGGGCCGGTCCCCACCGGCGCAGCACGCGGACCTTGATGATCCGGCGTTCGGTACGGGTCGGAGTGCGGCGCGGACTGGTGCGCGGGCGGGAGGAGCGGTCGGTCATCCCCGCCTCGCCGAGCTGCCGGTAGCGGTCGGCCCACCGCTGGGCCGTGGTGGGCGAGACCTGGAAGCGCTCGGCGGCCCGGCGCAGGGGCCAGCCGTCTTCGACCACGCAGCGGGCCAGGCCCAGGCGTCCGGTCTCGGTCAGGGGTGCATTACGGTGGGGCACGAGGGCCTTTCGGTCAGGTGTAGACATCGCAATCCACACCGAACCGGAAGGCCCTCACCTGTTCAAGATCCCTCAGCCGAGACCTGCCTCACCCGTCCACAACCTCCCGGGACAGAACAGCTAGCGCGGAACGCAGGGCCGCCGCCAGGCGGACGGTGTCCTCCGCGAAGCCCCAGCGGTGGCCGACCACCGCCCGCGAATGATCGTCCAGGAAGGCGGACAAGTACGTCTTGCGGCCGTCGATCCGCGGCCCGTGCAAGGCATCACCGACCCAGAGCTCGTTGGGCCGGTCCGCCTCGAACCGGCCCAACGTGTCGTTCTGCTTCACAGACCTGAGCGCGACCAGACCGGTCTTGTGGAACATCCGCTGCAGCGTGCGCTCGTCCGGCGCCCACCCCAGCTGGGCCCGCAGAATCCGTCTGACCTGCGCCGCCGTGCGGTCCGGGTTCTCCTTCTTCAACGCCATGGCCAGCTCGACCACCTCGGGCGGAGTCCGCGGCTGGGACTGGCGCGGACTTGGCACGAGCGCGTCGAAGCCGCCCTGGCGCCACTCCAGGATCCAGCGGTCCAGCGCGTCCACCGGCTGATCCGTATGGGCCGGCCGTCGGCGTCGATGTGCTCCTGCTGGGCCAGCCTTCGCACCAGGGCGCCGCGCTGGCGCCCGGTCAGGCTGGGATCTGCGGCCTCGCGGATGAGCATGTAGCGGAACAGGCCGATGCGTCTGGCCCGCTCGGTGCGGGCCTCCTCGTCGTTGGGCTGCGATATCTCCACCTTTCTGACAACTCGTCACAGGCATGGGCCCGCCGAGGCTGTCAGGAACAAGCCGGTGAAGATCAGAGGCGGTCGGTGTTGATCGGCGGTCAAGGCCAGGCAGGCGACAGCAACCGCCCACCACTCGCTGCCGCAGCCGCCTGCCAGGGCGACACCTTGCCGACGTCCGGCCAGCGCGAGACGGCCGACCGCCAGGCTCCGACCACCGCGGAGACCGCGGCCGCGAACGGCGTCGCCGTCGTCGCGGGCGGGACGGGATCGATGCCGGTATCCACGAGCAGCACCGTGAAGTACACGCGGACGCGCTCAGCCCTGTGTTCGAACCGGCGCAGCCAGCCCCGCACCGTGTCCACCGGCCGTCCCAACCGACCAGCGATCGTCCTCGCACCCGCCCCGGACGCCTTCCAGGCCAGCGCGGCACCTATCACGTCCGCCAGATCCACCCGCCTGACCAGCATGAACACAGGAAGGAGCACATGCGAACCCCCGCAGCCCCCGCAGCGGGCCCGCCGGGGCCGCAGCCGCACCAACTCGTTGGCGCCCCCCGTAGGACGCGATGCCTCGCCCAGCCCCACGGGGCCAGCAAACCCCCGCAATCCGGACACTCGATCTCACCCGCCGGCAACCTGGTCTCGGCCCTGACCACGTCCGCCTCTACCGTGAGCACCGGCGCCTCCAAGCGCGTCACGGCCCTCCCGGACTCGGCCAAGAGATCTTCGGGAGGGCCTTCGCATGCGCTCCTCATCGGCAAGGTGTCGCCGCCGAGGAACATCCAGAACTCACGGGCACGCAGTCGAAACCGTCGGCGCACAGCATGCCTTCGACTCACCGCCCACGTAGGCATCTTGAGTGTCGTTGAACACGCGCCATGGGCAGGGCCGTACTTGAGCACCGTTCAAGGGCCCTCGTGGACGTCCATGAAATCGTTGAGGTACCGAGATTTCCAGTTCGGCGCTGGTGACGGCGAGCCGACCGAGGCGGTGCTGATGTCGGCGCCGAGGAATGGCGGCTCCGGGGCGTACCGGATGGTGCGACAGCGTCGGCTGCCGCGCGAGGCGGCGGGGCGTCGGCCACGTCACCCGCCTACCACCCGTCTCCTGCATGGCCCCCGCCGCCCGGCAGGTCGGTCTCGGCCAGGAACCGCCATTCCCGGCCCGTCGCGCATCAGCCGTCCCGCCTGAAGACATTTCCGCAGGACATGATCACGAAAGGCGTGCACCACCACCGGCGAAGAATCCGCTGGTGAGCCCCCCTGCTCTGGCAGCCGGCCACAGCCACTCAGCGCCTCTTCAGCGGCTCATCGGTCCGACTGCTCGTCGCGCCGCCCCCATACACGAGGCGAACCAGCACGTGGCCTCACACCACCCTGACCAGCGGCGACACGCTCAACAGCCTGAAAGGGTGCGGATTCCGACCCGGATGCGACCCGAGGGCCCCAGACTTCAAAACGATCGGTAGTTGACCTGCAGGGATGCTGATTCTTGCCGCTGTACCTGGACAGGTCGATGATCTTCAGCCGGCGGTGGCCGAGGGCCACCGGTCCTTGTGACCACAGGCCGCGGCCGTCCGGACCGCGGGGCGCCAGCCGGTCGGTCATCCGTTCCACCGCCGCCGCGTCGGCCGGCTCGCCGTCGAACCTGATCTCGCCACTGAGCCCGCACATCAGACGGACCCCCTTCCCCGCCGCCCCGGCCGGCCGGGCCGTGCCGTCCGGCTCCGGGGCACGAGTCGTGGGCGGGGCGAGTCGGCCCGTGCGGCATGCGCCGCGCCCGGGCGGTGGGGGGTCGAGGGACGGGGTTTGCTGAGCATGAGGTCCGGCTCTCCTTGGTTCGGACCGCACAGCGGGCGCCGGAGCGCGGGGCCGGCCGGCGGGCCGGTGTGCGGTCATGGGTGCGGGAACGGCGAGTACGGGGGGCACCGGCGGGTCAGGCGCTCAGGCTCCGGGCCGCGGGCCTGCCGGTGTGCGGGTCCGAGGGGGCCGCCCCGCCGGGACCGGCGGGGCGAAGGGGGCGGATGACGGCTTGCCGTGCCGGTCGTTCCCCGCGGGTCTCGGCCACCAGCAGGTCGGTCCCGGCGGACAGGCCCCCGGCCCGGGCGGCCCGCCGCAGCCGGCGCGCCGCGCTGCCCTCGAGGAGTGCGTCCTCAAGGAGTCCGTGCACGGTCTCCCAGTCGCCCGACGCCTCGAGAGCCGGGCGCAGCCCGCCCAGCATGCCGGTCAGTACCACCGGGGCAGGTGCCGGGCACCGTGCGACCGGGTCGACCAGGTGTCCTTCCAGGCCGGATCGTGCGGCGCGCCAGGTGGCGGCCCGCAGCCAGTCGCGCCGGTCGTGACGGTGGTCGTGGGCCGGGCCGTCGCGGCCCGTAAGGCGCTCGCAGGCGTCGCGCACCAGGGCGCGGAAGAGGCCCGCGACCAGTACCACGGTCTCCACGCGCGGGCAGGCGTCACAGATGCGCAGTTCAAGCGTGCGCTGGTGGGCCGAGGGACGTACATCGTGGTAGACCATGCCGGGGTCGCTGATGACTCCGGAGCGGATCAGTTCCGCCAGGGCCGCGTCGTATTCCGCGGCGTCCGCGTGACATCCGGCCGGCCCGGCGGTCGGCCAGCGCTGCCACAGCATGGTCCGCCAGCTGGCGTAGCCCGTGTCGGCCCCGAGCCAGAACGGTGAGCTGGCCGAGAGGGCCAGCAGCGGCGGCAACCAGGGCGAGACCAGGCACATCGCGCGAACGCCGGTGTCGCGGTCGGGCACGTCGACGTGGATCTGCGCGCTGCAGATGAGCTGTTCGTCGGCGACCAGGCGGTAGTCGTCGGCCATGCGCCGGTAGCGGGGGTCGGCGGTCACGTTCCGGGAGCGGACGCGGGCCAGCGGGACGGTGCCGGCGGCGGCCACCCCGAGCCCCAGACCGGCGGCCGCCGCGTCGAGCCGCCGTCGGGTCGCGGCAAGATCCGCGTACAAGCCGTCGAGTGTCCCGTGCACCCGGCTGTTGCTCTCCACGGCCGACTGCTGCAGCTCGCTGGTGAAACCGGGTCTGTCCAGCCGGTCGAGCAGTTCGCCGGCGCGTGGGACGAGCCGCCTGCGTCCGGCGTCCAGTACGTGGAACTCCTCTTCTGCCCCGATACGTGGCGCCACGGCGTCTCCCTGTCCGTAGTCGGCGGCTGCGGCCGCGCTGACCTGGGGTCCGCACGGCGGTCCGGCGCCGTCCGAGTGCCCAGGCTCGGCCGTCGACAAGCACCCGGATTCGCGGGCGGGTCGGTGGGGACGTGGACACGGCGAGTCCCTCTCCCGAAAAACCGGGGACCACGCGCGTCCTCTTGGGAACGGGTACCCCGTCGAGGTACAGGGGAACTCGGGCGGAAGCCCGGTACGAGGCGAGGAGGACGTCGTGGAGTTCATCGTGACCGTGGAGATCCCGCAGGGGTCGAGGAACAAGTACGAGATGGATCACCGGCTGCACCGGATCCGGCTGGACCGGATGCTGTTCACGTCCACGCAGTACCCGGCCGACTACGGCTACATCGACGGCACTCTCGGCGAGGACGGTGATCCTCTCGACGCGCTGGTCGTGACCGGTGACCCCACCTTCCCGGGCTGCACCGTCGAATGCAGGGCGGTCGGCATGTTCTGCATGCGGGACGAGCACGGGCCCGACCAGAAGGTGCTGTGCGTGCCCTCGCATGACCCTCGGTACGCGGACCTGCAGGACATCGGCGATGTCCCGGAGTTCGACCGGCTGGAGATCACGCACTTCTTCGAGGTGTACAAGGATCTGGAGCCCGGCAAGAGCGTGGAGGGATCGCACTGGGAGGGCCGGGAGGCGGCCTACGCGGAGATCGAGGCTTCCCGGGAGCGCGCCGCCCGGAGCCCGAGCGAGCTTGCGTGAGCGCCAGCCTCGCGGGGCCGGCTCTGTCACTGCGAGCCGTAGTACAGCCGGAGGAACTCCTCCATCGCCGCGTCGACGCCGGCGCGGTCACCGGTGGCGAGCAGGTCGAGCAGCAGACCGCGGACGGTGGCCAGCCCCAGTCTCGCGCGGTTCCGGGCCGCGGCGGGGTCCGCCCCCGCGGCGACCTCGGCGGCCGCGAGCGGTTCCAGCCAGTCCGCCACGAGCCCTTCGAGGACGGGGAGGGCCTCGGGGCGGCCGCGCAGCGCGTGCCCGCAGATCTCGAAGAAGAGCCGCTCCTGACCGGCGAGAGCGGGATCCGTGAGCTGCCGCCACAGCAGTCGCGCGGCGTCCGCGGGCGAGAGACCGGGCTCCGCGCGAAGCCGGGACAGCAGATCACGCCGGCGCCGCTCCGACGTCCGGACGATCTCGACGAGCAACTGTTCCCTGGAGCCGAAGTAGTGGATCAGCATGCGGTGGCTGACGCCGATCGCGGCTCCCAGGCGGCGCAGGCTGAGGTCCGCGATGCCGTGCGCCGCCACGTGGTCGACGGCGGCGTCCACCAGTTGTGCGCGCCGGTCCCCGTCCCTGGCGTGCACGGCCGCGCCCTCGGGTTGGGATTCGCCTCGGTTCACCACGTCGCGAGTGTACCAATTGGTACACGGCCTGTGTACCGTGTGGTACATGAAGCCTGTCACCGTGTCCGTCGACGTTCCCCAGACGCCCGAGCAGGTCTACGACTTCCTCGACGTCATGGCTCATCACGAGCGGTTCACCAACCACTATCTGACCGACTGGCGCTACAGCGGCCCGCGCAGCGGCACAGGATCCCGCGCCACGGTCACCGTCACGCTGGGCGGCACCAGGACCGAGGTCACCGTCGAGGTCGTCGAGACCGACGCGCCACGGCTCATCGTCGAACGCAACGTCAGCGCGGCTGGCCGGCGCCTGGCCCACGGCACCTACACCATCGAACCGCTGCGAGCCGGCGGGAGCCGCGTCTCGTTCACCTACGCCTGGGTGCGCGCGCCTCTCGCCGACCGCCTGCTGGCGCCCGTCGTCCGCGTCACGATACGGCGCGCCAACCGCACCGTCATGAGCCGGCTGGCCGCCGAGCTGGCTCGCCACGCACCCACCGCCACGCGGCCCGGTGCAGTCCCCGGCACGTGACGGACCGGGGGTGAGCAGACGCGGGGGTCGGCGTCGTCTCGTCCGGTCAGCGGGCGGGCCGTACGCCGAGCCTGCACCAGGACGCCTCCCTCGGCGCGGTCCCGCGAGCTCGTCCCCGGCCAGGTGCGCTCACGGGCGTCGAAGTCCTGCTGGTTGACGCGGTGGAAGAGTTCCACCGTGCGGTCGTGCGCCGTCGGGTACATCAGATGGCAGATCACATGGTCGAGCCCTCCGCCTCCGCCCCGAACCGCGCCACGTGTCCGACGCAGTACTGCGCGGCGTGACGGTCCGCGAACTCCGGCGGGACTTCGGTCAGTTCGGGATGGACGGTGACGCAGTGGCAGTACTCCACGAAGTTCTCGACGATCAGCTTCCGGTTCGCCCGGACGTCGTGGACGATCCGCACCGGGCCGCATTCCGGCAGGGGCACGGCACCGCGGGCGCGGTGGCAGAGCCGTCCTCGCCGTTCGAGCACGCGGCCCGCTGGTCGCAGGTGTGGAGCCTCCCGCTGTGGTACCTGTGACGGTGTCGCCTCTTCCTACAGAAAGGGCACCCCATCGCCATGCGGAAGTTCTCCTTGGACGCTCTTGTCGACGAACACCTGGAGCGGGCCACCGCCGCCACGACGGGCCGCAGCGCCCAGACCGTCCACGGCGGTCACGAACACGTCCTGCGGCAGACCCTTGTCGCGCTGCGCGCCGGTACGGTCCTCGCCGAACACGAGAACCCCGGCGAGGCGACGGTGCTGGTCCTGCGGGGTCGCGTGCGACTGCACAGCGGCGGCAACGTGTGGGAGGGCGCGGCCGGGGACCTGCTCGTCGTGCCGCCCGCCCGCCACGGACTGGAGGCCCTGCAGGACGCCGCCGTACTGCTGACCGCCGTCAAAGCCTGACGTCGGCCGCGTCCCGTTCGGCGGCTGCTCCCTCGGGGGGCAGGGGAACCGTCCACTCGAGAAGCGTGCCGCACGGATCACGACGGGCGACGAGGAAGGTGCCGCCGAGCTCGTGGGCACGGCTGCGCAGGTTCGCCAACCCGCTGCGACGGGTGGCGGCAGGGTCGATGCCGCGTCCGTCGTCGGCGACGGTGAGCCGCAGGGTCCGGCCGGAGGCTTCGGCGGTGACCTCCACCGTCGCGGCTCCGGCGTGCCGGGCGGTGTTGGACAGCGCTTCGCGCAGCACGGCCAGGAGGTGGCCGGCGTGGGTGTCGGGTACGCCGGTGTCCAGCAGGCCGGTCATCCGCAGCGCCGGGGCGAAGCCGAGGACCTGGGTGGCTTCGTCCGTCAGGGCCAGCAACTGCACACGCAGCCCGCCGGGCCTCTCCTGCCGGCCGTGATACGGCGCAGGCGGTCGTCGGGCGCGTTGGACAGGCGGTACTGGCGGGTCTGGTGGATGCCGTCCGCCATGAGGACCCGGACGCTGACGTACTGGCCGGCGCGGGCCGGCGGCAGAGGGCCGTCGTCGGCCGGCCGCAGCAGGAAGGACGCCACGTCCGGGGTCTCCTCGCGTCGCTCCACGACGGTCCACCGGCGCCACGGCTTGCGCGGGTCGACCTGTGCCTGCTGGGCGATGAGGGCGCCGGCCATCAGCCAGTACACCTCGTCCCATGCGGCGGCCACCTCCGGGGTCACCGCCTCGCCGAGCACGTCGGCGATGGCCCGGAAGAGGTACGTGTGGACGATCGAGTACTGGTCCTCGGTGACACCGAGAGCGGCGTGCTTGTGGGCGATCCGGGCGAGGAGGGCGTCCGGGCGGGCGTCGGGGTCGGCCAGCAGCGTCCGGGCGAAGCCGGCGATGGATCCGGCCAGGGCCCGGCGCTGTTCGCCGCTGGCCTGGTTCCCACGGTTGAACAGGCCGTCCAGCAGCTCGGGTTGCTTCACCTCGGGCCGCCGGCCGTGTGCCCGGCACGCGGCGGCGTCGACGATGTCCTCGGCCGTCACCCGTTCGGAGGGCCGGCCGATCTCCTGCGCGAGCGAGGTGCCTTCGTACCGTTCCCACAGCGCCGCGTACACCAGCCGCAGCGGAAGACCGCGCAGAGCCGCCTCGTCGGCCGCCCAGTCGACGGCGTGCAGGCTCGGCTCGGACCCGTCGACGCCGACGACGAGGGGGAGTTCCATGGTGCTCACCGGTGCGCGCCCAGGTCGAAGACGATCCGGGCCCTGATCTCACCGCGCAGGACCGCGTCGATGGACTCGTTGACGGAGGCGAGCGGACGGGTCTCGTAGATCACCTTGGTGCGGCCGGCCGCGTGGAGCCGGAAGACCTCGGCGAGATCCTGTCGCGTACCGACGATGGAGCCGGTCACCGAGGTGCCGTTCAGGACGGTGTCGAAGATCGGCACCTGGATCGTGCCGTGCGCGGGCAGGGCCACCATGACGAGCTTTCCGCCTCGCCGCAGACCGGAGTTGACGGCCTCGAACGCGGCGGGCTGCACCGCGAGGGCGATCGCCGCGTGGGCGCCGCCGTGCTTCTTCAGCTCCTCGCCGACGTCCTGCTTGCGGGCGTCGATGACGATGTCGGCGCCGAGTTCGGCGGCGAGTTCGAGCTTGTCGTCGGTGACGTCGATCGCGGCGACGGTGGCCCCGGCGATCTTGGCGTACTGCACGGCGAGGTGGCCGAGCCCGCCGACTCCGGAAATCGCGACGAGTTGGGCGGGCCGGACGTCGGCGACCTTGAGGGCCTTGTACGTGGTGACGCCCGCGCAGGTCAGGGGGGCCGCGTCGAACGGGGTGACGCCGTCGGGGACGGGCTGGGCGAAGCCGGCCCAGGCCAGCATCTGCTCGGCATGTCCGCCGTCACAGCCGTACCCGGTGTTGATCTGCTGCTCGCACAGCGTCTCCCAGCCGGACAGGCAGTGCTCGCACCGCCCGCACGCCCTGCCGAGCCAGGGCACCGCGACCCGCTGCCCGACCAAGAGGTGGGTGACGCCCTCGCCGAGCTTGTCGACCAGGCCGACGCCCTCGTGGCCGGGGACGAAGGGCGGGTTCGGCTTGACGGGCCAGTCGCCGCGCGCGGCGTGGATGTCCGTGTGGCACAGCCCGGAGGCCTCGACGCGGATGCGGACCTGGCCGGGGCCGGGCTCGGGGTCGGGGCGCTCCTCGATGACCAGGGGCCGGCCGAAGGCTCGTACGACCGCTGCCTTCATGGTGGTTCTCCTCGTGAGGGTGTGTCAGTCGTGCGCGACGACGGCGACGGGGGCGGTGGCGTGGTGCAGGACGGCCTGGGTGACGGTGCCGATGTGGGCGCCGAGGGAGGAGCGGCGGACGCGCCGGCCGACGACGACCAGGGAGGCTTCGTGGGAGGCGTCGATCAGGAGGAGCGAGGGGCTGCCGAAGTGGGACTGCTCGACGACCTCGACGTCGGGGTACTTCTGCCGCCAGGGGCGCAGCACCTCGCTCAGGACGAGGACGTCGCCCTTCGCCATCTCCCGCTCGACCGCGGGTTCCAGGGCCATGCCGTAGGTGTAGTAGGGCGGCGGGTTCCAGCCGTGCACGACGCGCAGGGGCACCGAACGGCACGCGGCGGCCTCGAAGGCGAATCCGAGCACCGCCTCGTGGGGGTCGGCGACGGCGAGCCCGAGTACGACGGGACGGAACGGCGTGGCCTTGGCGGGGGCGCCCGTGTCGTGCGTCTCGTGCTCGTCCGCCTCCTGCCGGCCGGCGCGCACGAGGACGACGGGCCGCGCGGTGTGCGCCACGACGGCGAGGCCGACCGAGCCGACCAGGAAACCGCCGATCCCGCCCAGGCCACGGGAGCCGAGAACCAGCATGTCGGCGTCCTCCGCGGCGTCGGCCAGGGCCTCGGCGGGCCGTCCCGTGAGCTGCTCGTACGTCACCTCGACGCCGGGGTGGCGCAGTCGGAGGCCTTCGGCGGACTCACGCGGGATCTTCTCGGTCCAGTGCCGGTGCGTCTCGGCACCGAGGAGCGGGGCCTGCGCCATGGGCTCCGGAACCGGCTCCCAGACCTGGACGAGTTTCACCGGCAGTCCGCGCAGCGTCGCCTCGCGGGCCGCCCATTCCGCGGCGGCGCGGCTCTCGGGCGAACCGTCGAGACCCACGGTGATGGTGCGGGGCATGTTCTCCACCTCCTGAATCAGGACCCTCCAAGGGCCCGACTCCAGCGTTGTGTCAGGGTGTTGTGCGAGGTAGGGGCCGCTGGTCCCGCACGCGGGGACCGGCGGCCCCGCGTGCCGGATCAGCGCAGCGAGGTGTGGTCGCGGACGATCGGCAGCCGGGCCCACAGCCGGCCGAGGCCCCAGGTGGTGCCCGCGCCCGCCGCCGCGACCGCGATGAGCGCGGCCGCGTAGATCACGTGGTAGTCGGCGAACGGATTCGTCGACATGCTGGGCGATCCGTCCGACAGGTGCTTGGCCGGCGGCCATTCGGCGAGCCACATCAGCGCCATCATCGCCGTGCCCGCCACCGCGGCCGGCCGCAGCGCCACACCGGCCATGACGGCCGCTCCGATGCCCAGCAGACCCAGCATGAACAGCCAGTCCGCCCACGTCGCTCCGGCCCACGAGTGGAACGTCGACCGCATCGGCCCGGCGGCGACGGAGCTGAGGAAGCCCTTCGTCGGCGACCCGCCGTCGGCCCAGCCCTTGCCGGAGGCGGTCGCGTAGCCGAGGCCGAAGGTCTTGTCCAGGAACGCCCACAGGAAGACGAACCCGGTCAGGATGCGCAGCGACGCCAGGGCGTAGGCCTGCGCGGTCCGCGTGCCGAGTCGTGCCGACACCGCGGACTCGGAGCCGGAGGCGGTCCGGTGCCGGCGAAAGGCGACGGACAGGTGGAAGCGCGGGCTCTGGTGAGCGTGCTCGTGCACGGCCATGGTGGTGATCCCTTCGAGGATGCGGGGTTCGTCGTCGTCTTGACGCGTCCTACTCTCGTCGGATCTCCGGCCCCGCGCCGGATGCCGAAGGTCTCCCTCCGCTGGGCTGAACGTCCCTGCTTCCGAGGCCCGTTGGGCTGGGGACGGCGTGGCTGTCCCGCTGCCAGCCGACCGTGAGCTCCGGCCGGACCAGCGTGCCCGACCTGCCGTGGACGATCTCGTGGGCCGCGTCCAGGGCGCCGATGGCGGCCAGACCGCCGGTGTGCTCGACGAACCGGGCGGCCGCTTCGGTCTTGGGGCCCATGGAGCCGGCCGGGAAGCCGCCGCGCCGCAGCTCCCCGGGGGTCGCGTCGAGCAGAGGGTGCTGGTCGCGGGTGCCGAAGCCCTCGTAGACGTAAAGGACGCACTCGTGAAGCGCCAGGCGGGGCGAGGCGGTGTCTGCCGGCCGGCCGGGACCGCGGCGGACCGGTGGGACCGCGGTGGACCGGGCCGCCAGGGTCAGTGCCCTCCCTGTCCTGCCTGCCGCTGCCGGTCCTGGACCTGGGTGGCGATGACCGCGGCCTGGATGCGGCGCTCGACGCCGAGCTTGGCCAGCAGGCGGGAGATGTGGTTCTTCACCGTCTTCTCGGCCAGGTACAGCCGCTCGCCGATCTGACGGTTGGTCAGGCCCTCGCCGATCAGGGCGAGGATCTCCCGCTCCCGCTCGGTCAGGCCCTCCAGGCCGTCGGGCTGCTCCTCCGCCTGCCCGCCGCCGCGAAGCCGGGCCATCAGCTTGGTGGTGGCGCTGGCGTCGAGCAGCGACTGGCCGCCGGCCACGGTGCGCACGGCGGAGACCAGGTCCGAGCCCTGGATCTGCTTCAGGACGTACCCGGAGGCGCCCGCCATGATGGAATCCAGCAGTGCCTCCTCGTCGTCGAAGGAGGTCAGCATCAGGCAGGCCAGCTCGGGCATGCGCGAGCGCAGCTCCCGGCACACCGTCACGCCGTCGCCGTCGGGCAGCCGGACGTCGAGCACTGCCACCTGCGGACGCAACGCGGGCACCCGCACCAGCGCCTGCTGCACCGTGCCGGCCTCGCCGATCACCTCGATGTCCGGCTCGTCGTTCAGCAGGTCGCGCACCCCGCGCCGTACCACCTCGTGGTCGTCCAGCAGGAAGACCCGGATCTGGTTGCCGTCGCCGGGCTGCTCGCTGTCCGCCATCACACCGCTCCCTGGTTTCGTTGTTCTCGCCGATGTCCGCGGGGGACGGGACCGGCACTCCGTACCGAGATCTTTCCCGGAACCGGGCCGAAGTGCCAGGGCCGGTCGGCCCTGTTGTCCCCCACGGCCTGCCTGGGCCGGCCGGATCACACCGCCCTGAGCCCGTGCGCGCGGAACTGTGCGCGCACCCGGTCCACCAGTTCCGTGGCGGGCACGGGCGTGTCGCGCAGCGGGAAGCCGATGCCGAGGGCGTCGTACTTGTGCGCGCCCAGTGTGTGGAACGGCAGCACGTCCACCCGGTCCACGTTGCGGAGCCCGGCCAGGAACGCGCCGAGAGCGTCGATCGCGACCGGGTCGTCGCTCCAGCCGGGGACGAGGACGTAGCGGATGTACACGGGGACGCCGAGTCGGTCCAGGCGGACGCCTTCAGCCCGTTCTCGACCATGCGCAGGCCGCCGTTCGGCATGATCGCCCGCTTGAGCGGTGCGTCGGTCTGCAGGCCGACGATCAGCTCCCGGTCACGGTCGATGTAGCCGGGTGCGTGCGAGGTGCAGGCCGTACCTCGTGCGGCCCGCGACGAGTTGGCGCCCGGTGACCAGTTCCGGGGCGATGCGCACGAAGACGTCATCGGGCGAGGGAGCCCAGGAGTCCGGGCCGGTCCGCTCGAGGCGTGCGGTCTCGGCCGCGTCCGTCACGATCCCGGCCCGGCCGGTGACGACGACGCTCCAGCCGGACCGCGTGTCCACGTCGACCGCGTCCGCCTCGAAGGCGACGACGGCTCCGTCGACCGCGCGGGCCAGCTCGGAGGCCGCCGAGGCGCGCAGCAGCACCGCTCCGTCGGCGTCCAGGCCGAAGGTGGCCGGCACGACCGCGGGCAGGGCCCGGCGCGTGTGGACGACACGGCCGACGGGTGCCGTCGCCAGCAGGCGCAGGCACTCGTGACGGCCGAGTTCGCGGAAACCATCGTTCGAGTACATGAAGTCAGCCCGTCTTTGGCCGGGGAGGGAATCACGTCCATGCTGGGCCCGCTCACCGCCCCGGGTGAGGGCCACGGGTCCCGCACCGGCCGGAGAGCGGCCCGGGGAAACCCGGCGGTGAAGGGGGGCCGGGCGGCCCTTCCGCCCCGGCCCTCGGCCCGGGTTGGCTGACGGCATGGTCCAAGCACCCAGCGGGTTCGCGCCCCAGCACACCGAACGCACCGTCGGCGGGACGACCGTCGTGGAGCTGCACGGTGAGGTCGACATCCTCACGGCGCTGCCCCTCCGGGCGCGCCTGGACGATCTGACGGCGGCCGCCCTCCCGGATCTCGTGGTGGACCTGCGCGCCGTGTCCTTCATCGACTGCTCCGGGCTCGGGGTGCTGTGCCGAGCCCGCAACAGGGTCGCGGAACGGCGGGGCCGACTGCGGCTCGTGACGGAGAGCGACCAGTTCCGTCGAGTGCTGAGGGGCGCCGGACTGGACGGCATGTTCGAGATCCACGACCACCTCGGCTCCCTGGCCGGCCCGTTCAGGGCACGCCGGCCCGGCACACGCGCCGGGTCCGAACGGCCCTCCGCCTCTCCCTGACCGGCCCATGGCACGGCACCGCCCCTGCTGTCACCTTCGTGTGCATGACGACGAGGAGGTACGCGGAGATGCGCGAGGACAATCCTGCGAACAGGCGGCACAGGCGGACGAGGGTGCCGCTGTGGCGGTGGCGGAGCAACCCGGTCCGGCGGCGCGACGACGTCCTCGAGGCATGGCTGCTGCTCGTCATGTGGGTGCTCGTCGCGGTGGGCGGCACGGCGGCCGGTGTGGTGACGGCGCGTGCGGCCGACCAGGGCTTCGCCCGGCAGCGGGCCGACCGTACCCCTGTGCGCGCCGTTCTCCTCGACGATGTCCCGCGTACCCCGACGTCGGGCACGGGCGGGAACCTGGCCTCGGCACGGGTCCGCTGGACCGCTTCGGACGGCTCCCCGCGGACCGGCCGGACGCTGGTGGCCGGCGGGAAGACGGGCGGCTCCGCGGTCCGGGTGTGGATCGATGGCCGGGGGAAGCTGGGCACCCGGCCGCCGTCCGTCACCGCGGCCGCCGTCGAGGCGGGATGCCTCGGGGCCTCGGCGGCCCTGGCCGTGACCGGTCTGGTGCTCGGCGCCGGGAGCGTCGGCCGGAAACTCCTCGACTGTCGGCGCATCCAGCAGTGGGACAGGGAATGGACCCTGGTCGGGCCGCAGTGGGGCCACAAGACCGGTTGAACCGCGAGGCCGGCGCCGTCCGGGTGGCTCCGCTCGGTCACCCGGCCGCCGGACGGGTCTCCCGGTCCCCGGAAGCCCGCTGGTCGAGCACTCCCACGAGGGCCGAGGCGACGAGGGCGACCACGCGGTCGTCGTCGCCGGCCAGGCGGCGCAGGACGTCCTGCGCGGTGGTCCCCGGCAGCTCGAACAGGGCCTGGGTCAGGCGGATCCGCTTGGCGGAGTCCGCGGTGGCCGCGGCGAGTTCGCCGACCAGCGCGGACATGATCCGGTCCGCGCACCCGGGGTGCTGGGACAGCGTTCCCAGGACCTCCGCCGCGTCGACGTCGTTGGCGCCCTCGACCACCATGCCGACGAGGGTCGGCACGGCCGCGGTGACGCCGCGCCTGCCCGATGCCAGGGCGGCGTGCCTGCGCACGGTCGCATCCGGGTCCCCGAGCGCGTCGACAAGCGCCGCGGTCGCCTCCGGGGCCTCGGGCAGCTCGGCGACCGCCAGCACCGCGCGCCGCCGGATGGCGGCGTCCTGAGAGCGCAGTCCGGCGGCCAGTGTCGCCACGACGTCGCCGCCCGACCGGGCGAGCGCCCAGCGCAGGGCACCCGCGACGTTGGGATCGGGCTCGGCGAGCACCGCCCCGGCCAGCAGCTCGGCGGGCACCGAAACGCCCTCCGGCCGGGCCAGGACGGCCTGTTGTCTGCGCGCGGCGCTGGCCGAGTCGAGTCCCTGCATGAGTTCGACGACGCGCAGGACGTCCGGCCAGCCGGCGGGCGCCGACGCATCGATCGCGCGGAGCCGTTCGAGCAGTTCCCGTTCCCGCCGCAAGCGGTCTTCCGTCCACCGGATGAGTTCGCTGACCAGGGCGGACGGCGTAAAGGCCGGATCCTCGAGCGCGCACCCGATCTGTTTGAGCGTCAGCCCGAGGGACCGCAGGCTCTCCACGTGGAAGATCCTGCGGACGTCCTCGCCGGAGTACTCGCGGTAGCCGCCGACGGTGCGACCGGTCGGCCGCACCAGCCCGAGGGCGTCGTAATGCCGGAGCATCCGGGTGCTCACCCCGGAGCGACGGGCCACCTCGCCGATCAGCAAGCCGCGGTCTCCTCGGTCTTCGCGGCGTCGGCGGCGGCTCGTTCCGGGCCGAGGGCGACCAGTCGCTTCGCCTCGTCGACGGCCGCGTCGAACCCGGTCTCCGGGTTCCGCCGGAGCAGCTCGCTGGCCCGGGCGTGCGCGGCCACCGCCAGGTCGGGGTCGGACGCGGCCTTCTCCAGAGCGTACTTGGTCACCTCGCCCAGGTCGGCGAGGGCACGGCTCAGGCTCAGGCGCACATCGCGGTCGCCGCGCCCCAGCTGCGTGACCAGTTCGCCGGCCAGGTCCTTCTTCTCGTCCTCGGGCGCGAGGACGACCGCGACGCGCCACGCGGTCCGCGCGACCTCGTCGTCGGGGTCGCGCAGCAGGTCACGCGTGATCCAGGCCCACGCGCTCCTGTCACCGATCTTGGAGAGCGTGTGCAGCGCCTGACTGCGGGCCCGGGCGTCCCCGGAGTCGAGTTCCTGGCGGATCCGGGGCAGGGTGACCTCCGACGGGAGGCGGGTCAGCGCCCAGGAGAGCATGTCGCGTACGTAGAAGTCCGGCTCGACCGCGCACCTTTCGACGAGCTTGTCCAGGAAGCCGGAGTCGGGGTTCGAGCCGGCCGCCAGGGCCGCCTGAAGCCGGACCGACGAGTGCGCGGCGCTCAGGGCGTCAGCCACGCGGGTGTTCTGCGGGGTTCCGTCTGTCGTGTTGATCGGGACCACCTCCTGCACCCAGGGCACACCTTATCAACGTGTCAAGGTCAAGCCCGTGGCTCGTACGCGGCCGGCTGCCGGGCGGAGCCGGCGAAGCGATGCCTCATCCATCGAGGGCGAGTTCGATGACGGCCAGGCGGCCGGCGCGGTGGACCGCCACGGTGCGGAGCCCGCCCCGGGCGGCCGTCAGTTCGCAGACGCCGCGCTCCCGGCCGCCGAAGTAGGCGAGCATCCGCAGGTCCATCTCCGTACGGCGCTGTGGGTCCGTTCCCTCCCCGGTCCCCCTCCAGCGATGAGTTTCCCAGGGCCGGAGAGTCTCGCCTTCGTCGCCGGCAACAGACCTGCGACCCGGCGGCGCAAATGATCAGAGAGAGCAGAGGTTACGGACCATCATGACGGCGCATCAGAACGCGACCACGCCCGACAACGAGATCAGGGCGGTTCTCAAGGTGTTGGACGGGCAGCGGCGCCACGTTCTCGGCATCCTCGACGGGCTCGACGCGAAGGCTCTGCGACGGCCCGTGCTGCCGTCCGGCTGGCACTGCCTGGGGCTGGTCCAGCACCTCGCGCTGGACGTCGAGCGGTTCTGGTTCCAGGCGGTCGTCGCCGGAGACGAGGCGACCGTCCTCGGCCTGACGAGCGGCGACGAAGCCTGGAACGTGGCTCCGGACGTACCGGCCACCGAGGTGCTCGACCGATACCGGCGGGAGGCGGAGCTCGCCGACGCCGTCGTCACCACCACCCCTGCCGACGCCCCTCTGGCCTGGTGGCCCCGCGATCTGTTCGGCGAACCCCACCTGCACACGCTGCGCGATGTGCTGCTGCACGTCATCACCGAGACCGCGTGCCACGCCGGCCACCTCGACGCGGCCCGGGAACTCATCGACGGCCGCCGCTGGCTGGTCCTGACCCAGTAGTGCAGGATTCCGCGCACGCGGCCTTCGGCGGGCCGCTGTCACTCCAGGGCGGCCAGAGCGCCGGCCGGTCGTCGGCCGTGTCGCGGGTGAAGGCGGCCCACGGGTCGTCGGGGTCCAGGAGAGAACGGGCGTAGCTCTCGGCCCACAGGGTCAGCAGGCCGCGGTGTGTGTCGTCGGACGGCCACCGCCACAGGTCACGTGCCGCCGGCCGCAGCCCGGCCGGCTCGTTGGGGGAGCCGGCAATCTGCCGGACGAGTGCCGGCCCTGCTGCTCGTCGACCCGGGGGCCCGCGGTCTGGGCCTGGGCACCCGTTCGGTCGAGGAGTGCCTGGAGTTCGCACGCGAGGCCGGGTACGAGCCGATCGCCCTGTGGACCAACGACGTGCTCGGCGACGCCCGGCGCGTCCACCAGCGGCACGGCTGCGAACCGACGACCGAAGAACCCCGCCGAGCGGCGGCGCGGCTGTGGGAGGTGAGCGGACGGCTCACCTCCCACCGATGTCTGCGCGGCCGCGTTACAGCGCGCTTTCCAGGCGCTGCGCCATCAGCTTCACGAAGCGGGCCGGTGCCTTGGGCTGGCCGCCCTCGGCGAGCACCGCCAGGCCGTGCAGGAGCTCGGCGGTCTCGGCGAGCTCCGTGCGGTCCTCGCGCTCCCTGTACGCCTGGTTGAGGCCCTTCACCAGCCCGTGGTCCGGGTTGAGTTCCAGGATCCGCTTGGCGCGGGGCACCTCCTGGCCCATCGCGCGGTACATGTTCTCCAGGGCCGGGGTCAGGTCGTGCGCGTCGGAGACGACGCAGGCCGGGGAGACGGTGAGGCGGGAGGACAGGCGGACCTCCTTGATGTCCTCGTCCAGCTGCTCCTTCATCCAGCCGAGGAGCCCGGCGTACTCCTCGGTCTGCTTCTCCCGCTCCTCCTGCGTGGTCTCCTCGGCCTCGGCGTCGAGGTCGATGTGGCCCTTGGCGACGGACCGCAGCTTCCTGCCCTCGTACTCACCGACGGCGTCGGCCCACACCTCGTCGACGGGATCGGTGAGCAGCAGCACCTCGATGCCCCGGTCCCGGAACGCCTCCATGTGCGGGGAGTTCTCGATGCTCTGCCGGGATTCGCCGGCCAGGTAGTAGATGTCGTCCTGGCCGTCCTTCATCCGCTCGACGTAACTCTTGAGCGTGGTCGGCTCGGTCTCGTGGCGCGTGCTCGCGAACGACGCGACGGCGAGGATGGCGTCGCGGTTCTCCGAGTCGGTGACCAGCCCCTCCTTCAGGACCGCGCCGAACTCGCGCCAGAACGTGGCGTAACGGTCCGGGTCCTTGGTCATCATGTCCTTGACCGTGGAGAGGACCTTCTTCGTGAGCCGTCGCCGCATCATCTCGATGTGGCGGTCCTGCTGGAGGATCTCGCGGGACACGTTGAGCGAGAGGTCCGCCGCGTCGACGACGCCCTTGACGAAGCGGAGGTAGGGCGGCAGCAGTGCCTCGCAGTCGTCCATGATGAACACACGCTTGACGTACAGCTGCACGCCGCGCCTGAAGTCCCGCGTGAACAGGTCGTGGGGGGCGTGAGCGGGGAGGAACAGCAGCGCCTGGTACTCGAAGGTGCCCTCCGCCTGGAGCCGGATCGTCTCCAGCGGGTCGCGCCAGTCGTGGCCGATGTGCTTGTACAGCTCGTGGTACTCGTCGTCGGACACCTCGTCACGCGACCGCGCCCACAGCGCCTTCATCGAGTTGAGCGTCTCGGGCCGGGGCGCCTCGTCGCTCTCGTCGGCCGCGGCGGAGCCCTCGGGCATCATCCTGACGGGCCACGTGATGAAGTCCGAGTACCGCTTGATGATCTCCCTGATCTTCCACGGGGAGGTGTAGTCGTGGAGCTGGTTCTCCGGGTCGGCCGGCTTGAGGTGGAGCATGACCGAGGTGCCCTGCGGCGCGTCGTCGACCGTCTCCAGCGTGTACGTGCCCTCGCCGCGCGACGTCCAGCGGGTGCCCTGGCGCTCGCCGGCGCGGCGGGTCACCAGGGTGACCTCGTCCGCCACCATGAAGCCGGAGTAGAACCCGACGCCGAACTGGCCGATGAGCCCCTCCTCCCCGGCCGCGTCCTTGGCCTCCCGCAGTTCCTGGAGGAACTGCGCGGTGCCCGAGTTGGCGATGGTGCCGATGAGCCGCCCGACCTCGTCGTACGACATCCCGACGCCGTTGTCCCGCACGGTCAGGGTGCGGGTGTCCTTGTCGATGTCGATCTCGATGTGCAGATCGGAGACGTCGACGTCGAGCGAGTCGTCCCACAGCTTCTCCAGGCGCAGCTTGTCCAGCGCGTCCGAGGCGTTGGAGACGAGCTCCCGCAGGAAGACGTCCTTGTTCGAGTAGACCGAGTGGATCATCAGCTGCAGCAGCTGGCGGGCCTCTACCTGAAACTCAAACGTTTCGGTCGGCATGATCGCGAATACCTCACAGGTGTACCGACGGAACTGGTGGAGCCCACTGTAAAACACCACGTCAGAACAGCGGCCGGAGGCGGGAGCGGTGGCCGGATCCTTATCACGCGTCCCGTGACGGACGCGGCGCTCACGAGGAGAAGCCGTAGCGTCCCTGCAGGCGGACGAAGCGGGCGGGCGTGAGCATCCGCCGGCGCTCCAGCGACGTCGCGGTGCGGGAGAAGGACAGGACCTGCTCCCGGCCGCCCGGCCCGATGGGCTGTACCAGGCGTCCCCCGGCCCGCAGCTGCCGGGTCAGCGGCGCAGGCACACTCGGGAACGCGGCGGACACGATGATCGCGTCGTACGGTGCGCGGTCCGGCACGCCACCGCTGCCGTCCCCGATGCGCAGCTCGACGTTCCGGATGCCCTGACGGTCGAGGTTGTCCCGTGCCTGACGCGCGAGGTCCGGCCGCATCTCGATGGTCACGACATCGGCGGCCAGCCGGGCCAGGAGGGCGGTCTGGAAACCGGTCCCCGTCCCGATCTCCAGGACGTGCTCGTCCCCGCTCAGCTCGAGGCCCTCGATCATCGTGGCCGACAGCGAGGGCTGTGTGGTCACCTGCCCGTGCCCGATCGGAATGGGCACGTCATGGTAGGCGTCCGCCTGGTGACCGGTAGGGACGAATGCCTCTCGCGGCGTCGCCCGTACGGCCTGGAGCAGGCGCTCGTCATCGATGCCGACCGCTCGAACGGCCCGCACCAGTTGCTCGGGGGCGTGATCGGGTTCGCTCATGTCCGCTGCGTCCCGCCCGGCGCTGTGCCGCCTCACGCCGAGTGGGTCCTCCTGCCTTCCAGTACAGTCCCGCGCCCCCGGCTGCGCGCGCCGAGCAGGTTCCTAGACTGGGAGATGTGGTCCGGCCCAACGAAGAGGTCGAGGCGCTCCTCCAGGAGTACGCCGACCTCATCGCCATCACCGGAGGCGACGCGTTCAAGGCGCGCGCCTACGAGAAGGCCGCCCGCGCGATCGCCGGCCACCCCGCCGATGTCTCCCACCTGGACGCCGCGGGGCTCAAGGAGATCCCGGGGGTCGGCAAGTCCATAGCCGAGAAGGTCATCGAGTACTTCCGCACCGGTCATGTGACCGTGGTCGAGCAGACCCGGGCCAGGATTCCCGCGGGGGTACGACAGCTCATCGCCATCCCCACCCTCGGGCCCAGGAAGGCGCTGACGCTCTACGAGGACCTGCACATCTCCTCGGTGGGCGAGCTGGCCGACGCCATCAAGGCGGAGAAACTGCGCGACCTGAAGGGCTTCGGGGAGAAGACCGAGGAGAACATCCTGCACGGCATCGCCCTCATGCAGCAGGCAGGAGGGCGGATCCTGCTGGGCGCCGCGATGGAATCCGCCGAGGACATCGTCGCGGAGCTCTCCCGCGTCACCGGCTGCACGCACTGCACGTACGCTGGGTCGCTGCGCCGCATGAAGGAGACCATCGGCGACATCGACATCCTGGTCGCCGCCGACCGGTCGGCCCCCTTCATGGACGCGCTCACCGGGCTGCCCTCCACCGCCGAGGTCATCGCACACGGCCAGAAGAAGACCTCGGTCCGTACCGTCAAGGGCGTCCAGGTCGACCTGCGCGTGGTACGGCCGGACGCCTGGGGGGCCGGACTGCAGTACTTCACCGGCTCCAAGGCGCACAACATCCGCACCCGCACCATCGCGGTCCGCCTGGGGCTGAAGCTCTCCGAGTACGGGCTGTTCACGGCCGAGGGCGGGGAGCGGATCGCCTCACGGTCCGAGGACGAGGTGTACGCCAGGCTCGGGCTGCCGTGGATCCCGCCCACGCTGCGCGAGGACCGGGGAGAGATCGAAGCCGGCCTGCGCGGCGAACTGCCCGCGGTCGTGACCGAGGACGACATCAAGGGCGACCTGCACACCCACACCGCCCTCACCGACGGCCTCGCCCCGCTGGAGGAGATGGTGGCGGCGGCCGCCGAGCGGGGATACGCGTACTACGCGGTCACCGACCACGCACCGGACCTGTACATGCAGCGCATGACCGACGAGAAGATCCTCGCCCAGCGGGAGCTCGTGAGGTCGCTCGACGGCCGGCACCGCCGGATGCGGCTGCTGCACGGCACCGAGCTCAACATCGGCCCCGACGGGGACGTGGACTGGCCCGGTGAGTTCCTCGAGGGTTTCGACATCTGCGTGGCCTCGGTGCACTCCCACTTCGGCCTCGGGCGCAGGGCGATGACCCGGCGGCTCGTGCGCGCCTGCGAGAACCCCCACGTCAACATCATCGGGCATCCCACCACGCGGCTGATCGGTAGACGACCGGGAATCGACGCCGACCTCGACGAGGTGTTCGCCGCCTGCGCCCGCACCGGCACGGCCCTGGAGATCAACGCCCAGCCGGACCGCCTCGACCTGGGCGACGAGGACATCCTGCGCGCCCGGGATCACGGGGCGAAGTTCGCCGTGGACACCGACGCCCACTCGATCCCCCAGCTCGCCTGCCTGCGCTACGGGATCGGCACGGCACAACGCGGATGGCTCACTCCGCAGGACGTGATCAACACCTGGCCGCTGCGGCGGCTGCGCCGGTTCCTGCGCAAGGACCGGCCGGTCTGACACCCGCGCCCCCGGAGGCGTCAGGATCCGAGGCCGGTCGTACAGGCGATGAGAAGCGCGACGTCGTCATGGCTGTCGGGACGCCGGAGCTGCCGCAGGAGGCGGTCGCAGATCTCCTCCCCGGACGGGTTCGGCGGTGTCAGCAGGCGCAGCAGCTCGTCCAGGCGTTCGTCGATGGGGTCGTTGCGGGTCTCGACCAGGCCGTCGGTGTACAGGACCAGTTGATCACCGGGCCCCAGGTCCAGGGTGGTGGTCTCGAAGGGGCCGCCGACTCCCAGCGGGGTGCCGGTGGGCAGGTCGAGGAGTTCCGGTGGCCGCCCGCCCGGATGAGGACGGGCGGCAGGTGTCCGGCGGACGACATGCGCAGACGGCAGGCGTGTGGGTCGTAGACCGCGTGGACGCAGGTGGCGAAGTAGGGGTCCAGACCAAGGGTGATCTTGTCCAGGTGGGGGAGGATCCGGGCGGGATCGAGGTCGAGGTCGGCGAGGGTGGAGGTGGCGGTGTGCAGACGGCCCATGGTGGTGGCGGCCGGGATACCGCTGCCCATGACGTCACCCACCGCGAGGGCGCCCGCTCGGGCCCGATGCCGCGTCCCGACGGCCCCCGCCGGGCGCTGCTCCGCTCGGCTCGTCGCACTCACTCCTTCCACCTGCCGGCCGCTCCGGCCCGTACCGCAGGTGCAGCGGCCTTCCCGCAGGTCAGCAACCCTGTCCACGATGCAGCACAGGGCCATCGGCGGCCAGGCGGACGTCTCGTCGGCCGGCCCGGGTTCCTTCCCGCACGGATGCGGCACCCGTACCGTCCAACGGCCGAGCGCCCCTTTCCCGGGGTGCGGGAGAGAGAGGGTGAACGATGACGCGAAAGGACCGCGCCGTGACCAGGCTGCGCTTCGACGGCTGGATCGCGGGCATGGGCACGTCCTCGGGGGACCGGATCGTCCTCGGCTGCTGGCCGCACTCGCCGTTCGGACCGTTCAGTGACGTGATGCTCGAACGGGCCGACGGGACCAGGCTGCTGCTCGCCCCCACGCGGCAGACGGCGGACTTCATCAGCAGCACCTACAGCTTCGACACCGTACGGGTCGTCCCGGTCGACGTGCGCGTCACGGACGGCGTGTGGAAGGTCACCGCGGGGCCGCTCCAGCTGCGCTTCACCACGGGCCGCCGAGGGCTCCTCGGACTGCTGTTGCGTGCCGTCCCGGGCGCTCTCGCCCGCCGCCCGGCATGGTGCGCGCTGACCGACCTGCCCGCCCGCGCACTGCTGTCCGGCGTGCGCACCCGCGGCAGTGCGGGTGCGGGGCGCCGCGAGTGGTACGGCGCGCGGGACCTGCGCCCGATCCGCACGGTGGCCGCGGTCTTCGAGGGCCGGGACCTCGGTGCGGCCGCGCCCGTCGAACCGCCCGTACGCTTCGGGTTCGGTTCGGTGCCGCGCGAACCCGCGCTCACCCGGGTCACGACCACGGTGGCGCTCGGCCCGGCGTGAGGGGTGCGGCGGGGCGCGGGGAGCGGAAGACGGTGTGGTCGTCGTAGTGCACGGGCAGGATGCGCCGGGGCCAAGACGCCGGGCCGGCTCGGCGCCCTGTGCGCCGTCCATGGTGACGGGGAATCCGCCGGGAAGCCGGGTCCCGCCCAGGTGGAGCACGGCCAGGTCGGCGGCCGGGAAGCGGCGCGCGATCTCCTCGAGCCCGTCGAACACGAGCGTGTCGCCCGAGATGTACAGCCGCAGGCGACCGGTCCGCCCGCGGGGCCGAACTCCAGCATGCCGCCCATCACGGGCGGCAGGAGGTGGCGCAGCACGGGGCGCAGGGCGTGGCGTCCGGGCAGGGAGGTCACCCGGACCCGCGCACCGCCCCGTTCGAGGAGGCAGCTCTCCCAGGTCCGAAGGCCGCCTGCCCGGCGAAAGCCCTGCCAGGTGCGCAGGCGGCGGGCGGCGTGGTGACGATCGGCACCGAGCGGTCCAGGTGCTGCCGGGCCCCGCGGTCCCAGTGGTCACCGTGCAGGTGCGAGAGGACGACGCCGTCGAGGCGCGGGAGCTCCTGCACGCCGAGGGCGGGTTCCGTCAGACGGCGGCTGACGAGACCGTACCCCAGGTGCGCCGCCTCGCCGCGGTCCAGGAAGTCGGGGTCCGTCAGCAGGGTCAGCTCGCCGTACCGCAGCAGGACCGTCGCGTTGCCGATGAAGTGGATGCCGATCGCGTCGTCGAGGGTGGCCATGGCGGTCCCTGCCCGACGGGACGGGCCCGTCCGTGGTCTGCCGGCACTCTTCGGTCGGGCGCCGGGTACCCCCGCCCGGACCAGCATGCGCGCCGTCTCCACCGGGCGGGCCAAGCCTGTCGGAGAAGGTTCGCGGTACTGCTCCATCCGGGCGTATCCGTCATCCGATCGGCGGCACGCGGGCCGATCCGGGTACTGCGCCCCGCCCCGCTGCCACGAGGATGGCCGATGACCGGCGTCATGGCGTCGGCGGACGGCGAGCATGGGGAGACAGACTAGTTGTGAGCATCCTCAACGAACCCCCGGGTGCCCCCGCAGCCGAGGACTCGTACGAGAACGAACTGCCGGTCAGGCGCAGGCAACCCGGCAATGTCGTGGTGAAGTGGCTGACGACCACCGACCACAAGACGATCGGCACGCTGTACCTGGCGACGTCGTTCGCGTTCTTCCTGATCGGCGGCGTCATGGCCCTGGTCATGCGTGCCGAACTGGCCCGGCCGGGCCTGCAGCTCATCTCGAACGAGCAGTACAACCAGGCGTTCACGATGCACGGCACGATCATGCTGCTGATGTTCGCGACGCCGCTGTTCGCCGGTTTCACGAACTGGATCATGCCGCTGCAGATCGGCGCGCCCGACGTGGCGTTCCCGCGGCTGAACATGTTCGCCTACTGGCTGTACCTGCTGGGTTCGTCCATCGCCGTGGGCGGCTTCCTCACCCCGCAGGGCGCGGCCGACTTCGGCTGGTTCGCCTACTCGCCGCTGTCGGACGCGGTCCGCTCGCCCGGGGTCGGCGCCGACATGTGGATCATGGGTCTGGCCTTCTCCGGTTTCGGCACGATCCTCGGCGCCGTCAACTTCATCACCACGATCGTCTGTATGCGCGCGCCCGGGATGACCATGTTCCGCATGCCGATCTTCACCTGGAACGTGCTGCTGACCGGTGTCCTGGTCCTGCTGGCCTTCCCGGTCCTGGCCGCCGCGCTGTTCGCCCTGGAGGCGGACCGCAAGTTCGGCGCCCACGTCTTCGACGCCGCGAACGGCGGCCCCATCTTGTGGCAGCACCTCTTCTGGTTCTTCGGACATCCGGAGGTGTACATCATCGCGCTGCCGTTCTTCGGCATCATCACGGAGATCATCCCGGTGTTCGCGCGCAAGCCGGTCTTCGGATTCATGGGTCTGGTCGCCGCGACCATCTCGATCGCCGGTCTGTCCATCACCGTGTGGGCCCACCACATGTTCGTCACCGGCGCGGTGCTGCTGCCGTTCTTCTCCTTCATGACCTTCCTGATCGCCGTTCCGACCGGGGTGAAGTTCTTCAACTGGATCGGCACCATGTGGAAGGGCAGTCTCTCCTTCGAGACACCGATGCTGTGGACGGCCGGGTTTCTCGTCACCTTCCTCTTCGGTGGTCTGACCGGCGTCATCCTGGCCTCCCCGCCGATGGACTTCGAAGTCTCCGACTCCTACTTCGTGGTGGCCCACTTCCACTACGTCGTCTTCGGCACCGTCGTGTTCGCGATGTTCGCCGGATTCCACTTCTGGTGGCCGAAGTTCACCGGCAAGATGCTGGACGAGCGGCTCGGCAAGATCACCTTCTGGACGCTGTTCGTCGGCTTCCACACCACGTTCCTGGTCCAGCACTGGCTGGGCGCCGAGGGAATGCCCCGCCGGTACGCGGACTACCTGGCAGTCGACGGTTTCACCGCCCTGAACACGGTGTCGACGATCGGTTCGTTCGTGCTCGGCCTGTCGATGCTGCCGTTCCTGTACAACGTGTGGAAGACGGCCAGGTACGGCGAGCCGGTCGGCGTCGACGACCCGTGGGGCTACGGGCGTTCGCTGGAGTGGGCGACGTCCTGCCCGCCGCCGCGGCACAACTTCGTCACCCTGCCGCGGATCCGCAGCGAGTCCCCGGCCTTCGACCTGCACCACCCCGACATCGCGATGCGGGAACAGGAGGCCGACACAGTCCGGGCCGTGACCGACCGGGGTCAGGGGTGAGCGGTCCGCCGCGGCCCGGAGCGGACGAGGACCTGGGCAACGAGGTCGAGGGGTACCTGCTGTGGCAGGCCAGGATCGCGGAAGCGGAGCAGCGGGCGCGGGAGTTCACCCGCCCCCTGGACTGGCTGACGACGGCACAGCGCGAGGACGTCGAGCGACGGTACGTCGCCGACAGCCTGCACCGCGCCCGGGCGGACCTCGAGCGGGTGGCGGCCCGGTGCGTGTCGCTGCGCGCCGAGTACGAGCGCCGCTACCAGGAGTTGCGGCGGCGCTGCGTGGCCACGGTGCTCGCCGTGTGCGCCGGCTTCACCACCGTGGCCACGCTGCTGTTCATCCTCTGACCCGGCCGGTGCCCGCCGGTACGGGCGGGGGCGCGCTCAGGCGACGGGCGGCCGGACGCCCGGGCGCAGCGTGAAGACCTGGTCGAGGCCGACCATGGTGAGGACGCGCAGGAGGGTGGGCGGGACGCCGGCCAGCACGACGTCGGCGTCGGCGGCCTGGGCGTGCTGGCGTGCGGCGAGCAGCGCCGTGATGCCGGTGGAGTCGCAGAACTCCAGGCCGGACAGTTCGAGGGCGAGACACTGGCCGGGCTCCAGGGCGAGGTGCTCGACCTGTCGGCGCAGGGCCTCGGCCTGGGCGTAGTCGAGTTCGCCTGCCACGTGCAGGACGGGTCCGGCGGCGGTGGCGCCGTGGGTGATGCGCAGCGGGGTCATCTTGGGTGATTCGGTGTAGGGCGGGTGTGGGACCGGGGGGCGGGGACGCCGAGGGCCAGCAGGGCGGTGTCGTCGTTGACGCCGTCGCCGAAGCCCTCCAGCAGCCGGGTGAGCGCGGTGATCAGCGCCTGGGGAGCGGCGGGCGCGTGGTCGGCGGCGAAGGCGAGCAGGGTGTCCTCGCCGTAGAAGCTGTCGCGGGTGGGGCCGGTACGGGCCTCGGTGAGACCGTCGGTGTAGAGCAGGAGGGTGTCGCCGGGGGCCAGGGTGGTCGTGGTCGTGGTGATCCGGACCGTGGGCAGCACGCCGACGAGCAGGCCCCCCGGGGTGGGCAGGTAGTGGGCCTGGCCGTCGGCGCGCAGGAGCAGCGCCGGCGGGTGGCCGCCGGAACCGAGCCGGACCGTCATGCCACCGTCGGTGCCGGGTTCGAGGATGCCGAAGATGCAGGTGCAGTAACGGGGGTCGCCACCGGCCGTGTACCGCTCGTGCAGGACGGTGTTCAGCGTGGTCAGCGCGGCGTCGGGCTCGGGGTCGTGGTGGGCGGCGGCGCGCAGCGTGTAGCGGGTCAGCGAGGTGAGGGCAGCGGCTTGGGGGCCTTTGCCGCACACGTCGCCGAGGAAGAAGGCCCAGCGGTCGCCGTCGATGGGGAACAGGTCGTAGAAGTCGCCGCCGAGCTGGTCGGGGGAGGCCGTGTGGTAGGAGACGGCCGTCTCCAGCCCGGGCAGGGCCGGCAGGGTGTCGGGCAGGAGGGACTTCTGGAGTACGGCGAGGGCGTCGGCCAGTCGGGCCCGGTCGGCGTCGGCCTGTCTGCGGGCCTGCTCCGCCTCCGCACGTGCCCGTTCAGCGTCGGCACGGACGCGTTCGGCCTCGACGCGGGCGCGGTCGGCCTCCTGGCGGCGGCGCAGCAGTTCCTCCTCGTAGGCGCGCCGGTCGGAGGCGTCGAAGACGGTGGTGCGGATCAGCAGGGGTTCGCCCTCGCTCCCGTGCTTGACGACCGAGGAGACCAGCACGGGCAGTCGGCCGCCCTGGGCCGTCCTCATCTCCAGGGCGATGCCGCGCAGCTCACGCTGCATGTGCAGCAGCGGCGCGAAGTGCGTCTCGTGGTACATCTTGCCGCCGACGCTCAGCAGGTCCACGAAGCGCCGGCGTCCCACCACGGCCGTGCGTTCCATGCCGAGCCAGTTCAGCAGTGTGTCGTTGATCTTGGCGATGGTGCCGTCCATGAGGGTGGACAGGTAGCCGCAGGGTGCCGACTCGTACAGTTCTTCGACGCTGTCCTCCAGCAGTGCGGTGAAGGCCGCGTAGGTGGCTGCCTCGTCGCCGGTGCCGGGGCGCTCGGGCACGCCGTCCGTGCGGCACATCACGTCCGGGTCTCCAGGAATTCGAGGATCGCCCGGGTGGTGGCGTCCGGTGCGCTGAGCTGGGGGCAGTGCCCGGTGGCGTCGAGGGTGACCAGACGGGAGGACGGGACGGCGGCGTGCACGTAGGCGCCGACCTCGCGGGGCGCGATGACGTCCTGGGCGCATTCCAGGACCAGGGTAGGCACGCTCACGTCCTTCAGTTCGTCGCGACTGTCCGACAGGAACGTGGTGCGGGCGAAGACACGGGCGATGTCGGGGTCGGTGGCGCAGAAGCTGTTGGTCAGCTCCTGTCCCAGCTCCGGCCGCTCCGGATTGCCCATGATCACCGGGGCCATGACGGAGGACCAGCCCAGGTAGTTGGACTCCAGGGATGCCAGCAGCTCGTCGATGTCCTGCGCGCTGAAGCCACCGCGGTAGCCGTCGTCGTCGATGTAGCACGGCGACGGCGCCACCATCACCAGAGCCCCGATCCGCTCCGGCACCGCTCGCGCCGCCAGCACCCCGATCATGGCGCTGACCGAATGGCCCACGAACACCGCCCGCTGAAGGTCCAGCGCCTCGCACACCTCGGCCACGTCCTGGGCATAGCCGTCGAGCGAGGAGTACCGCTCCTGGCTCCAGGCCGACAGGTCCGAACGCCCGGAGCCCACGTAGTCGAACAGCACCACCCGGTATCGGTCGGTCAGGGCCGGCGCGACCAACCGCCACATGTTCTGGTCGCAGCCGAACCCGTGCGCCAGCACCACCACGGGCGCACCGGCCGGCCCGGCGACCGTCACGTTGTTTCTCAGGCGGATGTCCATGCCGCCCATCCTCGCACCCGCCCGACGCCGCTCAGGAAGGGGGCGACGGCCGCGCCGGCATCCCGGGCGGTGACGGGGCCTTGTCCGGGCCCGCGCTCGGCAGCCGTCCTGGGATGCCGTCGGTGCTATGTTCGCGGCCGGGGCCAGGCGATCCGCCTCCGACGCCGACCGCAGGAGGAACAGCCACGTGACCAGCCGTATGACCTTCGTCTCGCCCGCGACGAGCCCGTCGCTGCGGCAGGCCCGTTTCTACGACGGCGACTCGGTCGACGCGATGGGGGCGGCGTCCGCCCGCTCCGCCGCCGGATGTCTGCGCTCGCCCGCCCGGGTGACCGCCTCGCCGAGTGCGCGCTGCCGGGAGACGGCCCGGGCGCTGGGTCTCGAGGTCGTGGAGACGCCGGAACTGCGGGGTCTGGACGTGGGCCGCTGGCGAGGCCGCACGCTTGAGGAGGTGGCGGCCGCCGAGCCGGAGGCAGTGGGCCACTGGCTCGCCGACCCCGGCTGGGCGGCACACGGCGGCGAGTCGGTGCGGGACGTGTGCGTGCGGGTCGGGCGCTGGCTGGACGCCGCGCAGGACACGGACGGCCGTACGCTCGCCGTGGTCGAGCCGGAGGTCGTGCGGGCAGCGGTCGTTCACGCCCTGGGGCTGCCGGGATCCGCCTTCTGGCGGCTGGACGTGCCGCCGCTGGCGGCCACGGAACTCAGCGGACGGGCCGGCAGGTGGAACCTGCGGCTCGGGCAGCCGCTGGCGGTGCCGGTCACCGCCTGACGCGAGAGGGCCCCCGGACGGTTCCGGAGGCCCTCTTGTGCCGGGACCGTTCAGTTCGAGACGGGTACCGTCCGCCCTGACGGGGCTTTCGCGGGCTTGGGATTGAGCTGCCGCTCGGCCAACTCACCGAAGAGCAGCCCGAATCCGCCCCACAGGACAGCCTGGACGGCCAGCGCCGACAGCCGGAACCGCCACAGCAGCGTGGCCGGGAAGTCCTTGGGCACCTCGTTGACGACCGGCAGGAACGCGTACGCCAGCCCGAGGACGACGATGAACACGGCCACCGCGGCCACCGTCGCCCACCAGGTGCCCAGCCCGGGCGTCAGGCGCCGGCCCAGGATGGTGGCGGCGATCGCGAGCAGGACGCTGAGCAGCATCATCAGGAAGTACAGGGTGGTCCGCTTGCCGATGGTGTCGGGGTCGCCGACCGACGGCGGATTGGCCGGGTACTTCAGGAACGGCACGACGTACACGGCGAGCAGCGCGCACACGGACAGCAGCAGTGCCGTCGCCCGCGGCGAGAAGCGGCCCACACGGCCGAGCGCGAAGCAGTACGCCAGCGCTGCGATGCCGCCGAAGGCGACCCCGTAGACGAGGACGCCGGTGGCGAGGCCGGCGGTGGACTGAAGGGAGCGGGAGACGACTTCCGCCTCGTGCTCGTGGGAGTGGGTGTCCTCGAAGCCGATCGCCTTGTCGACGTTCGGCTCCCCCAGGAGGTAGGCGACGAGCAGCGCGAGCACGCCGGCGGCCAGGCCGGCGAGCATGCCCCGCACGAGGAGATTTCTTACCGTTGCGGAATTCATGGGCGGGCGGCGTCCCCCGCGTCAGTGGCAGGGGAAACCGAGCAGGTGGCGGGCGTCGTGCACCCATTCGTGGACGTCCGTGCCGCTGAACACGGAGGTGGCGCCCTGCTCGGCGCCGACGAAGTACAGCAGGACCATCATCAGGATGCCGAAGAAGACGGCCCAGGGTGCTATCGCCTTCAGCGGCAGCTTGGCGGGGATGGCGGGTGTGGTTGCTGTCGGCTGGGCGACGGTCTGCGCCATGGCAGAACCTCCTCCGGGAGTTCGCGTCCCATCTCGGTGGTGCACATGACGACGGCCACGGGTCTGACTTGCCCGACCCCCAGGAGGCGTCTGGCATACAGTGGCGCGACCGTGCCGGATTCCCACCGGCTTCCGTCTCGCCGTCGTCGATATCGGACAGACCGTACCGCGTGACGTCGGCCTGGCCAAGACCGCCCCCGCTCGGCGTGATCTTCCTCTCCAAGGGGGCGCCCGCCGACCGGCGTTCACTTCGTGGCGTCATACCGCTTCTCGTCGGGGCGGGCACCGTACGGCAGTTGACGCGGGCTCATCCGGGTCGCGGCCCAGCGTGTGCGTCCTGCCGCGACCATGGACCTCCAGGATCGGTTCCGCTTGAAGGGCGTCTCGAAGAGCTTCGCGAACAGCCAGGCCGACAGGAGCGAGGCGGGCAGTCCCAGCACCACGGTGAAACAGAACGTGGGCAGCGGGGCCGACACGTACTCCGGGGCGATCTTCCGGACGACGACCATGACGATCGGCAGATGAATGAGGTAGAGGCTGTACGAGATGTCGCCGAGACCGCGCACCGGTCGTGTGGCGAGGAGCCGCACCAGAACGGCGGGACGCCCGGTGGCGACCGCCGCGAGGAACATCGTCATGGCGGGTGCCACGGCGAGGTCCACCCAGAAGTAGTGATGTACGGTCCAGGCGGGCCCCTGGACAGCGATGAGCAGTACCACCGGCAGGGCGGACAAGGCGGCGAGCCGGTGCCAGGGCATGGCCCGGATCTCTTCTCGCGCGACGACGATTCCCGCGCCGGCCAGACCGGCGACGAACACGGGCGCGAGATGCGGGGTCAGCAAGTTGTCGCCTTCGGCCGGGGATGCGCCTGCCGCCACCAGCCCACGCAGGGACACCAGGAGTGTCACGCCCGCGACGAGGAGTACCGCCCCCAGCCGCCGCCGCAGAAGAAGCAGCAACGGGAAGAGCAGATAGAGCTCCGCCTCCACGGCGATCGACCAGAAAGCGCCGTTGGGCGTGGGAGCCGTGAAGACGTCCTGGAGCGCCAGACCGTAGACGAGGAGCGTTCTGCCGTTCGGCGGCCCGTGATGCGAGGCGGGCACCACGAAGTGACCGATCACCACGCTCAGTGCGAGTGCGGCCCAGTACGGCGGAAGGATGCGCCAGGCACGCCGTCGCAGAAACCGGGCGATTCCGCCCTGCCGCCAGCCGTGACGCGCTGGGGAGACGGCCAGCGAGAAGCCGGACAGTACGAGAAAGAAGACGACGGCGAGACGCCCGTACATCAGCCAGCCCAGCCAGGACGGCCCCGAGTTCTCGGGAAAGCCTGGAAAGGCCAGCAGCCAGCAGTGGAAGAGGAGCACGTACAGCGCGGCCACACCGCGGAGCCCGTCAAGACCCGGCACATGGCCGCCGCCTGCTCCGGCCGTTCCGGACGCCTGCCGTCGTATCGGGACGGCCACGGCGGACTCGCTGCTGACGGGGCGGGGCGATAAGGATGAGATCGTTCGGCCCTTTCTCTCGGCGCCATGTCGGAACAGGCAGCCCTCGATCGCGGTCCGGGGGGCACGGCGCCACCCACGGCGACTCATACGTCGCGCACAGCGAGGGGGTTCAATGCCGCACGAGCGCTGCCGCCGCGGGTTACGCGGGCATTCAGAGCCGCCGCCGGGCACGTCGGCGGGCGCGAGGCCCCTGCTGTCGCCGGGGTACACGCCGGGTGCGGCGGGGAGCTTGGCCTGGAGGAGGTCCATGACCGTGGAGTCGGTCAGCGTGGTGACGTCGCCGAGCCGGCGGTTCTCCGCGACGTCGCGCAGCAGGCGACGCATGATCTCGCCGGAGCGGTTCTTCGGCAGCTCCGCCACCGGCAGGCCGGGTTTATCAGCCTGGATTGTTCCCTCACGTGTGAGTGACCGAATCGGGTTCCGCCTCGTCCCAGCTCCCGCCGGAGGCCACCACGGGCGAGCGGGTCAGCCCGACGATGCCCGCCGCCATGAGGCCGACTCCCACGGCCTCGGGCACCATGCGCCAGCCCAGCGCGATGCTCTCCCCGAACAACAGGCCGCCCAGGGTGACGCTGATCAGGGCATCCCCCAGCGTCAGGGCCGGCTGGGAGGCCGCCAGCGTGCCGGCCCGCAGCGTCCACTGGAGCAGCAGCACGCTGAGCAGACCGGTGGTGGCGGCGGCGTAGGTGTGCCAGGTGGTGAGGACGGCGACGGGCCCTGCCGCGAAGCGCCCGGTCACCTCTTTGATCAGGGCGGCGGTCACCGCGAAGCAGGCGGCGGTCGCGACGCCGAGCGTGACCGCCTGCGCGGGGCCGCGCATACGGCGGGCGGCGAGCAGGAGGACGGCGACGCAGCACGCCGATCCGCCCCCCACCGCGAGCCAGCGCCAGTCGTCGGCCCGGTCATCGCCCGGGGACGGGGACGCGCTGAGCAGGAAGAGCGCCAGTCCGCCCGCGAGCATCACGAAGGCTCGCCAGGTACCGGCGTCGGGGCGGTGCCGGAACACCGCGGCGCCCACGAGCAGAGTGAACAGCAGTTCGGTGCAGAGCAGGGGCTGCACCACGGAGAGTTCCCCGGCGTCCAACGCGATCACCTGGAAGACGGCCGAGAACACCATGGCCGTCGCCCCGGCCCACCAGTACGGATGGCTCAGCAGTTCCGCCAGTCGGGCCACCGCGGCCTTGGCACCGCGGCCGGTGACGTCGTCCGGTTCGACGGCAGCCCTGCGCTGCAGGACGGCCGCCGCCGCGTTGGACAGCGCGGAGAGCAGAGCCATGACGACCGTGAGCACATTCATGCGCATGCCTGACGTTGACGAGATGTACGCGGTGATAAACCTACCCATACCGGCCGCGCACGACGGGTGGGTACCGGCGCCGCCCCTTTGCCCGCCGGTACTGCGGATTACCTGTTGCCCACTGCCCGGATGCGAGGTGACCATGCCGCGGACGTGCCCTGACCCGTACTCCTGCCTCGTCGCCGCGGTGCCGGTGCGGCGCCCGCCGTGAGCCGCCTGCTCCTGGTCGGCGCGAGCATGGGCTCCGGCCACGACGCGGTCGCCGCCGAGCTGGCCCGGCGGCTGCGCGGGGCCGGGCACGAGGCCGCGCACACGGACGTACTGGAGCTGCTGCCCGCCCGCATCGGCGCGGGGCTGCGCGGCTTCTACCGTACGACGGTCCGGCACGCCCCCCTGCTGTACGCGGGCATCTACGCCGCCTTCTTCCGCGCCGGCGCCGGACCGCGGCCGGGCAGCGCGCCGCTCACGGCGCTCGCCGAGGACCGGTTGCGGGCGGTGGTGGCGAGCGAGCGTGCCGACGCGGTCGTCGCGGTCTTCCACCTCGCCGCCCAGCTGACCGGCCGGATGCGGGCACTGGGACGGCTGACGGTACCCAGCGCGGTGGTCATCACGGACTTCGACGTCCACCGGCAATGGCTGCACCGGGGCAACGACCTCAACCTGTGCCTCACCCCGCGGCTCGCCCGGGACGTGCGGCGCGGCCTGGGACGGCCCGCCCTCGCCTGTGGCCCGTTGCTGCCGGACCGCTTCCGCCCGCACCCGGCCGGTGCGGCGGACTGGCGGCAGCGGCTCGCGGCCGGCGACGGGCGCCTGCCCGTGCTGCTGTCCTCGGGCGCGTGGGGCGTGGGGAGCCGGCTCGAGGCGACGGCCCGGCTGCTGGCCGGCGCGGGCTACCGGCCGGTCGTCCTGTGCGGGCGGAACACGCGTCTGCGCGGTCTGCTGTCGCGGGTGCCGGGGACGCTCGCCATGGGCTGGGTGGACGACATGCCGGGCCTGCTCGCGGCATGCGCGGCCCTGGTCGACAACGCCGCGGGGCAGACGGCGCTCGAAGCACTCGCCGTCGGTGTCCCCGTCGTCGGCTACCGTCCCATCCCCGGCCACGGTGCGGCGGGTGTACGCCGTATGGCGGCGCTCGGCCTGACCGAGTACGCCGCCGACCCGTGGCAGCTGGTGCAGTGCCTGGACCGCCGCACGGCGGGCGGCACGGCGCACGGCCGCCCGGTACCGGCCGCCCGCCGTCTCGTCCAGGGTGATGTCGTAGGCGCGCTGGAACGGCTCTGCGCCTGAGGAGCGGCCGACGGCCGGGCGGCGGTGCCCGGCGGCAGGGCGTGCCCGGCTCCTCGCTCAGTCCCGGCCCGCGACCCGGTGTTCGCCGAGCGGACCGACCCTCAGGCCCGCCGCCCGGCAGGCGCCCACCAGCCGGGGCAGCGCGGCCAGTGCCGCGCGCCAGCAGCCCGGTGCCGCGTGGCGGTCGGTGTCGTGCAGCAGCACCGTGCCGCCGCCCCGCACGTCCGCCAGGACGTTCGCCGCCACGGAACCGGCGGTGGCGTGGGCCGTCCAGTCGCGGCCCCAGGCCGTCCACAGGACCGGATGCAGTCCGCTGCGGCGCGCGGCCAGCAGCCGGTCACCGGTGAGAATGCCGTACGGGGGCCGGTACCAGGCCGGGGTGGCACCTGACACCTCCGCCACCGCATGCGTGGCGCGCGCCAGTTGCCGGGCCTCCCGGACCGGGGCCGGCCGCCAGGGACGGTGGTGCGTCCAGCCGTGGACCGCGAGTTCGTGACCGCGCCGGACGATGTCGTGGCCCAGCCTGCGGTGGCGCAGCACCTGCTCGCCCAGCACGAAGAAGGTGGCACGGACCGACAGCTCGTCCAGTGCGTCGAGGAAAGCGGGCGTGGAGCGGGGATCGGGCCCGTCGTCGAAGGTGAGCGCGACGTGGTCGCCGCTGCCGACACCTGCCAGGGCCGGCAGCCATGCGCACCGCGGACCGGGCAGCCAGGTCCCGGCCGGCACGATGTGGGCCGCGGCGACGAGCGCCGGGAGCACGCGGGCGGCCGTGGCGCACCAACGGCCCCGCTCGACGCTGTCCGGCATGTCCTCCTCGTTTCGCTTCCGGTCCGCCTCGTTTCGCTTCCGGTCCGCTGGGCCCGTTGCCCGGCTCGGGGCCGTCCCGTTCAGCCGAACCGGGCCGCCAGGCGCCGGTACGAGGCGGGCGCGAGACGGCGCACCACGACCGGTACCCGGAGCCAGCCGGGCACGAACACCTCGTCGCGTTCCCTGCGCACCGCCGCGACGACCGCGGCGGCCACCCGCTCGGGCGGGACCGGGTGCGGGCGCCGGCGGGAGTACGGCGCCCCTCTCCGGGTGAAGAAGGGGGTGTCCACCACGCCCGGCACGACGTGGGTCAGCCGCACGCCGGTGCCGTCGAGCTCGTACCGCAGCGCGTCGGCGAAGGCGCCGAGTCCCGCTTTCGCCGCGGAGTACACCGCTTCCTCGCGCACTCCGACGCAGCCCGCGATGGACCCGATCAGCACCAGCCGGCCCCGGCGCCGCGCCAGCATGTGGGGCAGGACCTGCCGGACCAGGTGCACCACCGACGTCAGGTCCACGGTGAGCAGCCGGTCCGCCTCACCGGCGGGCATCGAGGTGAACGGCCCCGCCCAGCCCACGCCGGCCGCGGCGACGAGCAGATCGATGCCCGGTACCTGCCGAAGCGCCCGGTCGACCAGCTGCCGGGCACCGTCGGCGCCGGACAGGTCGCAGGGAAGGGCGATCCCGGACGTCTGGCGGGCCACCAGGTCCAGCCGGTCCCGGTCACGTCCGGAGACCAGCAGCGCCCACTTGTCGTCCGCCAGGGACCGGGCGACAGCGGCACCGATCCCGGACGACGCGCCCGTCACGAGGGCCACACCTGTGCCGGGCCCGGTGCCCGGCAGGAGGGCGGACCGAGCCGGGCCCGGATCCGCCGTGACGCGTCCCAAGCCGACCTCCCCGCACCCGCGCATCCGACGACCACCATGTCCATCGAGGGGTAGCCGGGGCCGACGGCTTTCAAACGTGGGACGGCGCACGGACGGCCCGGTGATGAGCCACGCGGGTGTCTTTGCGCAACGGTCCCGGCCGGGCTCCGTCCGTACCGGGCCTCGGCGCCGTCCGCACGGGAGGATGGAAAGCCGTGGTGTACCTCTTCAGTCTTCCCGCCGCGTGCCTGCTGGGCTTCGGCTTCGTGCTCCAGCAGCACGCGGCCGAACGCGAACCGCTGTCCCTGATGCTGTCCTTCCGGCTGCTGCTGGACCTGGTGCGGGTACCCCTGTGGCTGGCGGGCATCGGCTGCATGGTCACGGGCCAGATCCTCGGCGCACTCGCGCTGACGCACGGCAGCCTGGCCCAGGTGGAGCCGCTGCTGACCACGAATCTGCTGTTCGCGATGGCCCTGGCCCGGTGGATGGGCGACCAGCCGCTGGGCCGGTCGGGCTGGCTGGGGGCGCTCGCCCTCAGCGGCGGCGTGGCGGCCTTCGTCCTGGCGGGACGCCCGCACAGCGGTCAGGGCCAGGTCGGTGCGCTGCGGCACTGGCTCGTGATCGCCTGCGTGCTGGGGCTGGCCGGCACCCTCGTCGTCGTCGCCCAGCGTCTGCGGCTGATGCACCGGCCGCCCTTCCTGGCCGCCGCGGCCGGCACGCTCTACGGTCTCCAGGACGCGCTCACCCGGGTCAGCGGCGGCATCCTGGGTGACAGGGGGATCACCGGTCTGCTGGTCTCGTGGCAGCCCTGGGCCGTCGTGGCGCTGGCGGTGGTGGGTCTGCTGCTGGTGCAAAGTGCCTTCGAGGCCGGGCCGTTGCGCCTTTCCCTGCCCGCGCTGACCGCCGCCGAACCCCTGACCGGCATCGCCTGCGGCATCGGCTTCCTCCAGGACCGGCTGCGCACCGAGCCGGGCGCGCTGGCCTGGCAGGCCGCGGGGGTGATCGCGGTGATCACCGGCGTCTTCGTCCTCGGGCGGCACCCCGTCATGCCGAGCGGCGAGCGGCGTCCCGAACCGCCACCGCACCATGCCGGGAACGGGAACCGGCCCTGACGAAGCCGCCCTCGAAGCGCCGGCATCCTTCGGCCGGCCCGCTGCGACGCCGTCCGCCAGGCCCTGGTGGACGTCCCGCCGCGCCCGCCGGCCGGCTTCGCGCCGCCCGCGCGTGGGCGTGTCGGTACGCGCCGCCGGCGGTCACCGCGGTGCCCAGCGGGCGAGTTCGGCGCCGGCCCCGGCGAACACTTCGTCATCGTGTCCGGCGAGTGGCCTCCGCCGTCGGTGGTGCGGCTCCCCCGCCTCCCTGCGGTCGCGGGCCCGGAGGGCGCGGCTTAGCGTGGGAAGCAGGACGCCGGCCTTGGGAGGAGGACTCCCCCGTGGGTACCGTCTCGTTCCTCCTCATCGTGGTCGTACTGACGGCTCTGGCCTTCGACTTCACCAACGGGTTCCACGACACGGCGAACTCGATGGCGACATCCATCGCCACCGGGGCACTGAGACCGCGCGTCGCCGTCGCCGTCGCGGGGGTGTTGAACCTGGCGGGCGCGTTTTTGTCCACGGCGGTCGCCAGGACCGTCTCCGGCGGCATCGTGGACGATGCCAGAGTGTCCCTGGTCATGGTGTTCGCCGGACTCGTCGGCGCCCTGCTGTGGAACCTGCTGACCTGGCTCGCCGGGCTGCCGTCGAGTTCGTCGCACGCGCTGTTCGGCGGGCTGATCGGTGCTGTGTGGGTGGGCGCCGGCGGATCCGCGGTGCAGTTCGGGGTGATCGTGGAGAAGGTCGTGGTGCCTGCCGTCCTCTCGCCCGTCATCGCCTGCGTCGTCGCCGTGCTGGCCACCTACTTCGCGTATGTGATCACCCGGCGGGCGGGACCCGACCAGGCGCGGCACGGGTTCCGCAGGGGTCAGGTCGGTTCGGCAGCACTGGTGGCGCTCGCCCACGGCACCAACGACGCGCAGAAGACCATGGGGGTCATCACCCTGGCCCTCATCTCCACCGGGGCGCTCGCCCACGGATCCGGGCCGCCCTGGTGGGTGGTGCTGTCCGCCGGGCTCGCCATCGCGCTCGGCACGTACGCGGGCGGCTGGCGGATCATCCGCACCATGGGCCGGGGACTCACCGACATCGAGGCCCCGCAGGGCTTCGCCGCCGAGACCAGCGCGACGGCCGTGATCCTCGCCTCGTCCCACATGGGGTTCCCCCTGTCGACCACGCAGGTGTGCACCGGCAGCATCCTGGGCGCGGGCCTGGGCCGCCGGATGGCCGAGGTGCGGTGGGGCGTCGCCGGACGCATCGCGCTGTCCTGGCTGTGCACACTGCCCGCGGCGGCGGCCATCGGCGGCGCGGCGGCCTGGACCGCCAGTCGTGGCACGGTGGGGGTGGCCCTGGTGGCCGCCACCGCGGCCGCCTCGGCGGCCGGGTTCTGGGCTCTGTCGCGTCGCCGGCCCGTGACCCCGGACAACGTCAACGAACTGCCCGTCCGGCGGCCCGAACAGGTCCGCCGGACAGCGGCGTGAGCACCGGGCGGCGGTCGCGCCCTGCGGCGGGAGGAGGCGGAGCGATGGACATCCACTGGGGCAGCCTCGGCATCGTGTTCGGTGTCAGTCTCGGGATCACGCTGCTCACGGTCGTGCTGTTCTCCCTCGGCGTCGCCGCCTGGCCCCGCGGCGACGACCGCGAACGTGCCTTGGGCGGCAACCGGCCGGCCGCCGCCGCGGCGGCGCTGTGCTTCGCCGCGTGCCTGGCGGTCGCCGCCTACGGTCTCACCCTGATCATCGGCGGCTGACGAGCCGAACGCCGGCTGCGGGGGGCACGGAGCGATGCGGGATTCCGGTCAGGGTGCTGGGCGCGGCGTCACCGTGCACGGTTCACATGTGCACTAATATGCATGATGTCCGGACGGTACCGCCGCAACCGTGAACTGTCAGGCGCCCGGGAAGCGAAGCACCGCGGCTCACCGCGCCTGACCCGCTGAAGTCCGGTCAGTTCTTCCGCATGGGTGTAGCCGGGGACGGCAAGGCACCGACCCCTCAGGGCAGCTGCCGAGCCCGGGCGTTCGCACCCGTGCATCAGATGATGTCGACTGCTTGTGGTTGGAGCCGCCGCCCGGCGGCCTCGGTCGCCGGGTCTCTATCCCTCAGGGAGGCCCCCGTGTCGAAGTCTTCTTCCGCAGCCTGCGTCGAACCCCGTGTCCCCGGCCCTCGGCGGCTGGGCGGTTCAGAGGCGGTGGTGATCGTGATCATCATCTGCCTGAGCTCCGTCCTGGCGACGGTCGCCGGGATGAGCGTCCCCGATGTACTGCGTCTGCTGGCGGGAGCCGGCACGGTCGCCGCCCTGGTGATCGGCCTGGTCACCCGGCCACCCGTGCGGAGCCTGCGCCGGCTGCTGGGCGCACTGCTCGCCTCGTCGCCCTGAGCACCCCGCCCGCGCGAGCGGCCGGAACCCGGCCGGCCCGAGGTGCGGGAACGCCCCCCCGGACCGGCTTGGGCCGTCAGGTCACACCCCGGGCATCCGGCCCTGTCCCCGCACCTGGCCGGCCGTACGGCGCGAGCGGTAGACGACGTAGGGCCGGACCACGTAGGCGAGCGGCGGGGCGAACGCGTGGACGAGGCGGGTGAACGGCCACAGGGCGAAGAGGGCCAGGGCCAGCAGAGCATGGCCCTGGTAGACGAGCGGGGCGTGCGCCATGGCGGTGACGTCGGGGTCGAGCGTGAACAGGCTGCGGAACCAGACGGCGACGCCGAGCCGGTAGTCGTACGGGTTGGTCACCGAGGAGGCGGTGGCGGTGAGACCGGCGAGCAGGACGAGGACGAGCAGCGGGTAGGCCGCCCGGTCGCCGCGGTTGCCGGCGCGGCGTACCGCGAGTACCCGCAGCCGGCGGTACAGCAGGAGGGCGAGGCCGGTGACGGCCGCGATGCCCGCGGTGCCTCCCATGGTCAGGGCCACGGCGTGGTACTGCTCCTCGCTGATCCTCAGGCGCCGGGTGAGGGCTTCGGGGACGAGCAGGCCCATGACGTGGCCGCCGATGACGAGGAACAGCGCGTAGTGGAACAGGGGACCGCCGATGCTGAGCAGCCGGGACTCGTGGAGCTGGCTGGAGCGGGTGGTGAAGCCGAAGCGGTCGTAGCGGTAGCGCCAGGCGGTGCCGGCGACCAGCACGGTCAGACAGAGGTAGGGCAGGACGCCCCACAGCGCGACGCGCAGGTGCGTCATCAACGGCGTACTCCTTCGTCGAGGGTGGCACGTACGGCGCGGATCACGTCGAGGTAGGGGCTGCCCTGGGCGGCGAGGCCGGCGGCGAGCAGGGCGAGGGCACCGCGGTGCTCGTGCAGCACGGCACGGCCGGCGGCCGGGCAGCGCGCCGCGAACTCCAGTACGGCGGGGAGGTGGTCGGGCAGTTCACTGCCGGACGGCTCCCAGCCGTGCTGCCGGTAGCGGGCCTTGAGCGCGGCGAGCGAGGCGCCCCGGCGCCGGGTGTCGCCGTCGGTGTAGTGGGTCAGGTGCAGGGTGCGGCGGCGGCTGCGGTCGAAGGTGGTGACGTACTGGGCCGCCAGGTCGAGCAGCGGGACGCCGGCGGTGCGGCGGCAGAACCGCAGCAGCGGTTCCGTCGCCGGGCCGGGCAGCCCGTCGATCGACTCCAGCACCAGGGCGCGCCGGGCCGGCCAGCACTGGTCGGGGTAGTGCAGGAGCAGGGAGGCCGCCTGGTGGACGGCTCGGTGCTGGTTCATCGCGGCGGTTCGGCCTTCCGTTCGGGGAACAGCCCTCGCGGTCGGCCGTGGCCGTTCCAGTTGAGCAGGTTGACCCGGCCGCGCAGGTCCCGTGCCCCGCCGCCGGGGCCGTCGGCCGCGGGGACCGGCGGAGCGTGGAAGGCGCCCGCCGCGTCCGTGCCGTACATGCCGGGGCCGCCCTCGTGGTCCAGGCTGCAGCCCGGGCCGGCCGTCCCGTCCCCGCCGCCCGCGACGTACGTGGTGGGAATGACGTACCGCTCGTCGTACTTGGCGAGCGCGAGCAGCCGGTACATGGCCTCGATGGACCGCTCGTCCAGGCCGACGGCCGCGGCGACGGCCGGGTCGCGCTCCTCGCCGAGGTTGAGGGCGCGCATATGGGCGCGCATCGCCGCCAGGCGGCACAGCGCGGCCTCGACGGGCGCGGTGTCACCCGCGGTGAACAGACCGGCGAGGTAGCCGAGCGGGATGCGCAGCGAGTCGATCGCGCCGAACAGGGCCGCCGGGTCCTCCCCGTCGTGGCCGCTGCGGGTGAGTGCCTCGACGACGGGTGAGAGCGGGGGGACGTACCAGACCATGGGCATCGTGCGGTACTCGGGGTGCAGGGGCAGCGCGATGCGGTAGGTGGTGATGAGTTCGCGGACCGGGGAGCGGCGGGCCGCCGAGATCCAGTCGTGCGGGATGCCCGATTCCTCGGCCGCGCGCACCACCTCGGGGTCGTCCGGGTCGAGGAAGCAGGCCAACTGGGCCTCGTACAGGTCACGTTCGTCGGCGGTCGCGGCGGCCTCGCCCACCTTGTCGGCGTCGTAGAGCATGACGCCGAGGTAGCGCAGCCGGCCCACGCAGGTCTCCGAGCAGACGGTCGGCTCGCCCGCCTCGACGCGCGGGTAGCAGAAGGTGCACTTCTCGGCCTTGCCGGTGGCGTGGTTGAAGTAGACCTTCTTGTACGGGCATCCGCTCACGCACATCCGCCAGCCCCGGCAGCGGTCCTGGTCGACCAGGACGATGCCGTCCTCGATCCGCTTGTAGAGCGCACCGGACGGGCAGACCGCCACGCAGGTCGGGTTGAGGCAGTGCTCGCAGATGCGCGGCAGGTAGAACATGAACGCCTGCTCGTACTCCAGGCGCACCTGTTCGTTCAGCTGCCGCACCACCGGGTCGCCCGCCAGGTGGCCGGGGCCGCCGCCCAGGTCGTCGTCCCAGTTGGGACCCCAGGACACCGCGGTGGGGCGGCCGTCGACCAGGGAGCGGGGACGGGCGGTGGGCAGGTCGTCGCCGAGCGGGGCGGAGATCAGGGTGTCGTAGTCGTAGGTCCAGGGCTCGTAGTAGTCCTGGAGGGTGGGCAGTTCGGGGTTGGCGAACAGGCGGGCCAGGCGGCGGGCGCGGCCTCCGGTGCGCGGGACGAGCCGGCCCCGTGCGTCCAGGCGCCAGCCTCCCTTCCACCTCTCCTGGTCCTCGTGACCCTTGGGGTAGCCCTGTCCGGGGCGGGTCTCGACGTTGTTGAACCAGGCGTACTCGGTGCCCGTGCGGTTGGTCCAGGTCTGTTCGCAGGTGACCGAACAGGTGTGGCAGCCGATGCACTTGTCGAGGTTCATGACCATGGCGATCTGGGCCATACAGCGCATGTCAGTACTGCACCTCCTGCGCGCGGCGGCGGATCACGGTACGGGCGTCGCGCTGGTTGCCGGTGGGACCGTAGTAGTTGGGGGCGAACGACAACTGGGCGTAGCCGCCGATGAGATGGGTGGGCTTGAGCAGGATCCGGGTGAGCGCGTTGTGGACACCGCCGCGTCGCCCCGTGCTCTCGCTGCGCGGGACGTTCACCAGGCGTTCCTGCACGTGGTACATGAACACCGTGCCGGTCGGCATGCGGTGCGAGACGACGGCCCGGGCGACCACGACACCACCCGGGTTCACCGCCTCCACCCAGTCGTTGTCGGCGGCGCCGACGGCCTCGGCGTCGGCGACGCTCATCCAGATGACGGGACCGCCGCGGGCCAGGGTCTGCATCAGCAGGTTCTCCTGGTACTCGGAGTGGATCGACCACTTCGAGTGCGGGGTGAGGTAGCGGACGTCGACCTCCCGCTCGCCGGGCCGCGCCTGCGGACCGAAGTCCAGGGGAGGCCGGTAGACGGGCAGTTGCTCGCCCAGCTCGGCCGTCCAGTCGTGGTCCAGGTAGAAGTGCTGGCGGCCCGTGAGGGTGTGCCAGGGTTTGCGGTGCTCGGTGTTGAGCGTGAACGGCGCGTACCGCCGGTCGGGGGCCTCCTTGCCGGACCACTCGTAACTGGTGCCGACCTGCACGGGCCGGTCCTGGGTGTCGGCGAAGACGACCCGGCGTTCGTGCACGGCTTCGGCGAGGGCGGCGAACCCGCTGCCCGGTCCGCAGCGTTCGGCGAGCCGCTCGAACCCCTCCGCCGCCAGGCGTCCGTTGGTCGTGCCGGACAGGGCGAGGATCGCCTCGCACAGCTTGACGTCGGTGTCCAGCAGGGGACGGCCGCGCGCCGGTCCCGAGGCGGCGGTGCCGCAGCGGGAGGCGAGCCAGCGTGCCTCGGGCGACGGCCGTACGGTGACGCCCTTGACGGTGATCCCGTGTTCCTCGGCGAGCGGACCGAAGGCGGCGAGCTTGTCGGCCACGGCCGTGTAATCACGCTCGACCAGGGTGAAGCACGGCAGGTTCCGGCCCGGTTCCGGCGGCCGGCCCGGGTGCCAGTCCCGTACCGTGCCGCCGGGCTGAGCCATCTCGCCCGGGGTGTCGTGCTGCTGCGGCGTGGCGACCAGGTCGTAGGCCGTGTCGAGCCGGCCCACGGCCAGCTCGCTGAACTTCGCGGCCAGCGTATGGAAGATCTCGAAGTCGGTCCGGGCCTGCCAGGGCGGGCTGATCGCGGGTGAGAACGCGTGCACGTAGGGGTGCATGTCGGTGCTGGACAGGTCGTGCTTCTCGTACCAGGTGGCGGCCGGCAGTACCAGGTCGGCCATGAGCGTGGTCGACGTCATGCGGAAGTCGACCGCGAGCAGCAGGTCGAGCTTGCCGCGCGGCGGCTCGTCGTGCCATACGAGATCGCGCGGCCGGGCTCCGGGCGGGGCCTGTTCGGCAGTCGCGTTGTCGCTCGCGCCGAGCAGGTGGCGCAGGAAGAACTCGTTGCCCTTGGCCGAGGAGCCGATCAGGTTGGCCCGCCAGACCGTGAGCACGCGCGGCCAGTTGGCCGGGTCGTCGGGGTCCTCGCAGGCGAAGGACAGTCGGCCCGCGGCGAGCCGGGAGGCCACCCACTCGTCGGGCTCGTGCCCGCTGCCGTGCACCGCGCGGCCGAGGTCGAGCGGGTTGGCGGAGAAGGTGGGGGCCGCGGGCATCCAGCCGAGCCGCATCGACTGGGCGACCAGGTCGGCGGTGTGCCGTCCGGCGAACAGCCCCTTGCCGGTGGGCGAGGCGAGGGCGTCGGCGGTGTGCGTGTCGTAGCGCCACTGGTCGGTGTGCAGGTACCAGTACGGCGTCCCGGCCATCTGCCGGGAGGGCCGTACCCAGTCCGCGGCCGACTGCAACTGCTGCCACCCGGCGTAGGGGCGCACCTTCTCCTGGCCCACGTAGTGCGCCCAGCCGCCGCCGTTGACGCCCTGGCAGCCGGTGAGCAGCAGCAGGGCGAGGAAGGAACGGTAGATGGTGTCGGAGTGGAACCAGTGGTTGGTGCCCGCACCCATGACGATCATGCAGCGGCCGCGGGTCTTCTCGGCGGTGTGCGCGAACTCGCGGGCCAGGCGCACCACCGCGTCGGCCGGCACCGAGGTGATCGCCTCCTGCCAGGCGGGGGTGCAGGGCTGGGAGGCGTCCTGATAGCCGGCGGCCCACTCACCCGGCAGCCCCTCGCGGGCCACCCCGTACTGGGCGAGCAGCAGGTCGAACACCGTGGTGACCCGGCGTCCGCCCAGCTCGCGCACCGGGACGCCGCGCGCCGTGGGCGGCCCGCCGTCGAACCGGGGCAGCAGGACGCAGACGGCGTCGGCGTCGGTCTCGGCGTCGGTCTCGGCGTCCGTGCCCGTCCGGTACAGGGTGAGCTGCGGTTCGACGTCACCGAGGTCGAGGTTCCAGCGTCCTTCGCCGCGCTTCGACCAACGGTCGCCCAGGGTGCCGTTCGGTACGACCGGGTGCCCGGAGCCGGCGTCGAGGAGCACCGGTTTCCACTCGGCGTGCTCGGCGTCCTCGTCGGTGCCGAGCAGCCCGGTGCCGAGCGCCGCGGCCGTGACGAACTTGCCCGGCACGAACGCGCCGTCGTGCTCGTCGAGTTCGACCAGGAACGGCAGGTCGGTGAAGCGCCGGACGTAGTCGGTGAAGTACGGCACCTGGCGCCGGACGAAGCACTCGGTGAGGATCACCTGCCCCATGGCCATCGCCAGGGCGCCGTCGGTGCCCGGGTGCGGGTGCAGCCACTCGTCCGCGAACTTGGTGGCGTCCGCGTAGTCCGGGGAGACCACGACGACCTTCTGGCCGCGGTAGCGGGCCTCGGCCATCCAGTGCGCGTCCGGTGTCCGTGTCACCGGCACGTTGGAACCCCACAGCATCAGGTAGGCGGCGTCCCACCAGTCCCCGGACTCGGGTACGTCCGTCTGGTCGCCGAACACCTGCGGTGAGGCGATCGGCAGGTCGGCGTACCAGTCGTAGAAGGTGAGCATCGGCGCGCCGATCAGGGACATGAAGCGGGCGCCCACCGCCTGCGAGGCCATCGACATCGCCGGGATCGGTGAGAAACCCGCGACCCGGTCCGGGCCGTGGACGGCGATGGTGTGCACATGGGCGGCGGCGGCGATCTCCAGAGCCTCCTCCCAGTCGACCCGCACGAGGCCGCCCTTGCCCCGCGCCGACTGGTAGCGCCGCCGTCTGCCGGGGTCGCCGGTGACCTCGGCCCACGCCGCCACGGGGTCGCCGAGCCGCGCGCGGGCCTCGCGGTACATCTCCAGGAGGACGCCGCGCACATGCGGGTGGCGCACGCGCGTCGGCGAGTACGTGTACCAGGAGAAGGACGCGCCGCGCGGGCAGCCGCGCGGCTCGTACTCGGGCCGGTCGGGGCCCGTCGAGGGATAGTCGGTCTCCTGGGTCTCCCAGGTGATCAAGCCGTCCTTGACGTACACCTTCCACGAGCAGGAGCCGGTGCAGTTCACGCCGTGGGTGGAGCGGACGACCTTGTCGTGGGCCCAACGCTCCCGGTAGGGAGCGTCGTTGACGCCCTGATCGGTGCGGAAGACCGCCCGCAGGTCAGGTGTGGTCGCGGTCCGGCGCAGTATCCCGCCCGCTCGCAGCAGTTGATCGGCGGCCAGCGCCGCCATTCGTTCCGCTTCCCGTCGGGCACGGCGCCGTCCCACTGTGTCCACTCCCTTTGCAGTCGGCAAAGCACGCGGGCCCCGACGGCCCAGACCGTCGGGGCCCGCGTTCCGCTTCTGCCAGCGTCGAGCACGGTGACGTAGTGCGTTCGCGCAACTACGCAGAGTTGAGGATGTCTATACGGTGCTTTTCTTGCCCTTTGCAATGGTTGTGCACGACACGGGAATTCCGGGGGGCCTGCCCACCCATCCCGTGCTTCCCGCCACGCGCACGGCCGATGACCGAGGCCGGGCTCAGCCGTTCAGTGCCACCGCGTCCTGCGGAAGGCCGCCAGGGCGCTGCGGGACCTGGTCGCCCGCCGAGCCGGGGCAGGGCCCGGTGCCGCACGGCCCGCAAGAGGCCGTGGACCGGATGTGGCCCCCGCGTGGCCCGCCGTCCCGGGACCGGCGGGCCGACGCCTCCAGGGCGCCGTCGCGAGGTATGCGGAATCTACGCTTTCAAGAAGTCAAACGGAAGCCCGTCTTCCCCTTGACCCCTTCAGCTGCACCGTCGCACCCTGAACCCCACCCGTCGCAAGGGAGCACACGGTATGAGCCGGGCCACCACCACCCACCGCATCGTCGAGTACTGGACGGACAAGGGCACCCAGGTGATCTTTCCCGTCGAACGGAGCGAGGAAGTGGACCGCATGAGCGATGAGGAACTGATCGCGAAGTACGGCGATCCCGGAGCCGGGGCGGTCGCGCGCATCGTCCGGTAGGCCACCGCAAGGCCCCCATGTGACGTGCTCCCTTGCGCACGTCGCACCGCAGTGGCGAACCTCTCATGGAACAGGTTTCCGAAGAACTGTTATCCAGGGCTCATCGAGCGGTCTCCCAGTCATCGGACACCATCGTTCGGCGACGAGGACAGGGAGGCTTCTGATGGGTACACAGCACACGGGGGACCCGGCGGCACTGGTGAGCGCCGCCCGAGCCGGCGATCCAGGAGCCCAGGACGCACTGGTCAGCGCGTATCTCCCGCTCGTCTACAACATCGTGGGACGGGCTCTCAACGGCTCGGTCGACGTCGATGACGTGGTGCAGGAGACCATGCTCCGGGCCCTCGACGCGCTGGCGGACCTGCGTACTCCGGAAAGCTTCCGCTCCTGGCTCGTGGCCATCGCCATGAACCAGGTCAGGACGCACTGGCAGAGCCGGCGGAGCGCGCCGGACACCGTGGAGGACGCCGTGGACCTCGCGGATCCGGGTGCCGACTTCGTGGACCTGACCATGGTGCGGCTCCAGTTGTCCGGCCAGCGTCAGGAGACCGCGCGCGCCACACGCTGGCTCGAGCCCGACGACCGGGGACTGCTGTCGCTGTGGTGGCTGGAGTGCGCCGGCGAGCTGACCCGGTCGGAGGTCGCCGCCGCCCTGGACCTGTCACCCCAGCACACGGCGGTCCGGGTGCAACGGATGAAGGCACAGCTGGAGGCGGCCCGGGTGGTGGTGCGGGCGCTCGACGCGCAGCCCCCGTGCGCGGAACTGGCGGGTGTGCTGGCCTCCTGGGACGGCCGGCCCTCGGCCTTGTGGCGCAAGCGCATAGCCCGGCACGCCCGCGACTGCGTACGCTGTTCCGGCCTGTGGAGCGGGTTGATGCCCGCGGAGGGACTGCTGACCGGACTGGCGCTGGTCCCGCTGTCGGCCGGGTTGCTCGCGAGGATGCGCTCCCTTTCCGGACACATGGCTCCGGCCGGCTCGGCGTCGCGGCTCGACGCGGCCCAGGGCCGCACCGGAGCGGACCCGCGGGCCGGGCACCGCGTCCAGCCCGGCCGGACGACCTCGCGCGGCGCGGCCCGTCGACGCCGACGCGTCCGGCGCAGGGCCGTCGGGGGCGCCGTCGTGGCGGCCTGCCTGGCGGGGGGCGGCCTCTGGTACTTCGGCTGGTACTTCGACACGGACTCCGGGACCGGACCCGACGGGGCGACCGCCGCGCGGGCCGGCGGCGATCCCGTCACCGACCTCTCCGCGACCCGTGCCGTCGAGACCTCGCCGTCGGTATCACCCTCGCCGGCCACGCCGGAACCGAAGAGGACGAGCGCTTCGAAGACGCCCGGGCCCACCAGGAAGGCCACACCGACTCCCCGGCGCTCCACCCGGCCGGCCCAGCGGCCGTCCAGCACACCGCGGGTCCAGGCGGCGCCGTCGGACACCGTGGGACAGGTGGTCGCGCTGGTGAACAAGGAACGTGCGGCCGCCGGGTGCGGGCCGCTCACGGAGGATCCGCAACTGGAGGAGGCCGCGCAGCGCCACTCCGACGACATGGCAGCCCAGCACTTCTTCGACCACACCAACCCGGACGGCGCCGACCCCGGACAGCGCATCACGGCCGCGGGCTACCGCTGGTCGACGTACGGGGAGAACATCGCCCAGGGGCAGCAGACCGCGCAGACGGTGATGGACTCCTGGATGAACAGCTCCGGCCACCGCGCCAACATCCTCAACTGCTCGTTCAAGGACATCGGCGTGGGTGTCCACCGGGGTTCGGGCGGCCCGTGGTGGACCCAGGACTTCGGCGCGAAGCTGTGACACCGGCAGGCCGGCCGGAGTGACCGGACGGCTACGCGGTGTGGGCGCGTGTGCCGCCGCGCGCCGTCCACCGGCCCCCGTGAGGTCCTTCCCCTGTGAATCCCCTCAAGATTTACGCTGACCTGCCCATGGGTTTGTTAGATTGCGCAACTACGCAATCCAGGTGGAGCGCCACCCGCTCCACCTGTCCGTACCGCCGCTCATGTCGGCCGCAACCCTGACGGCCCGGCCTGATGGGCCCGACCGTTCATGGGAGTGGGAATGAGCGAGCCGTGGGACGGCCGGGGCGGTCAGGCCGCCCGAAGCCGTACCGCCCAGGTGCCTGGACCGCGTACGGAGCGGGCCGGCGGTGCGCCGGTGCCGGGCGCGCCGGCGCTGGGCGGCAGGGCCGCGACGCGGGCGGCTTACCGTGGGCGTGGCGGGTCGCGGACGAGGCGGCGGGCCCGTCCGACGGGGGGCGGCAGGCGGGTGCTGAAGATCGTGGCGATCTGCGTGTCCGTTCTGGTGCTGGTCACGGCGGGGGCGGGCTGGTGGTTCTACGAGCACCTCAACGGCAACATCAACAGTGTCGCGCTCGACGGCAAGGGCGGGACCGAGAAGGCGGACGCCTTCGGCCGTACCCCGATCAACATCCTCGTCATGGGCTCGGACGGCCGGACCAGCAAGGCCGACTGCAAGCTCGGCGGGGGCTGTGCGAAGACAGGTGTGCAGACCGGCAGCAACGCGGACGTGGAGATGGTGGTGCACATATCCGCCGACCGCTCCAACGCCACCGTGATGAGCATCCCCCGTGACACCATGACCCGGGTCCCCGCCTGCAAGGACGGCGCGGACGGCCGGTCCACGCCCGGCTACTACGGGCAGATCAACAGCGCGCTGCAGTACGGTCCGGCCTGTCAGGTGGCCACCGTGCACCAGCTCACCGGCATCCCCATCGACCACTTCGTCAAACTGGACTTCTCCGGTGTGGTGAAGATGTCCGACGCGGTCGGCGGGGTCTCCGTGTGCGTCGACGCCGACGTCTACGACACCTACTCGCACCTGAAGCTCTCCCATGGCACCCACACGCTCAAGGGGGTCGCGGCGCTGGAGTTCGTCCGTTCCCGGCACGGCTTCGGCGACGGCAGCGACCTGGGGCGCACCGTCTCCCAGCACATCTTCCTGAGCGCGATGATCCGCAAGTTCAAGAGCGCGGGCACCCTCACCGACCCGGCCGCCGTCTACGGCCTCGCCGACGCCGCGACCAAGGCACTGACCGTCGACGACGGCCTGGGCACCGTCCGGAAACTGGTCTCGCTGGCCGCCGACGTGAACAAGGTCCCCACCCAGCGGATGACCTTCACCACCATGCAGACCGCCCCCGACCCGGCCGACAACGACCGCGTGGTGACCGGCCCCGGCGCCGGCGCCCTCTTCGCCGCCATCGCCGACGACCAGTCCCTGACCACCGGCTCGGGCGGGAAATCCGCCGCGGCCGCCGCGACCGCGAAGGCCACCGCGCCGGCCGTGTCCGCCTCCCGGATCTCCGTGACCGTCGAGAACGGCACCACCCTCACCGGCCGCGCGTCGGCCGTCGCCACCGCACTCACCGGCCAGGGCTTCAGCCCCGGCACCACCACCGCCAACGCCCCGAGCCCCTCCGCCACCACCACCCTCACCTACGGCACCGGCCAGAAAGCCCAGGCCAAGACCGTGGCCAAGGCACTCGGGCTGCCCTCCTCGCACCTGAAGCAGGGCACCGGCACCGGCCTGACCCTCGTCATCGGCAACGACTGGCCCAGCGGCACCCGGTTCCCCGGCGGCTCCGCCGCCTCCTCCCCCACTCCCGCCGACACCAGGACCGCCGTCTCCAACGCCCACGCCCAGACCGCCGACCAGGCCAAGACCTGCGCCAAGGTCAGCACCTACAAGACCGTCTCCCTGGGCGGTGTCCCCATGACCCCGACCCAGGCCTACGCCGCGGCGGCCGGCAAGCCCGACTCCGACGACTGAGGGCGACCGGCCTCGCCCCCGGCCGGCACGGGTCAACGCCTGGCGGGCGGCACACTGACCAGCCACCGTTGGGCAGCGTCACGCCCGGTCCGCGCACGCCGCGGACCCTGACGGCCGACCGTGTGCCGGGGCCGGTCGGCCTGGTGACAGGCCATGGCGTGCCGGACGGCCTCACCCGGGAAGGAGCCGTCGAGCGGCCGCACGCTCCAGACGTCGGCGCTCCGGACGAGGGAGACGATGTACAGGGGCGGTACCTCGATCCACCAGAAGGCTCGTGCCGGTACGGACAGGGCGTGGACCAGCAGGGCCTTGACGACGGCCGGCTCGGCGACGGCCACGGCGCCGCCCGTCTGGTGGGGCAGGCTGTCGAGCCAGTGCGCGGCCCGGTGGCAGAGCTGGGTCACGGATTCGCCGCCGTGCGGCGCGGCATCCGGGTCCGTGAGCCAGGCGCTGAGCCCGTGCGGGTCCGCGGCGGCGACTTCGGCCCTCGTGCGGCCACGCCACGTCCCGTGGTCGATGTCGCGCAGCGCCGGATCCGCCGTGGTCCGAAGTCCGAGGGCCGCCGCGGTCAGCGCGCAGCAGCTGGAGGGCGACCGCACGGCCGGCGGGCGGAACGGCGTCACCGCGGGGACGGCACCCGCGTCATGCAGGTGGCGGTCACGGAGGGCACCGTGTCCGAACATCGTGTCCGTGCTCACGTCACGGGTGTGCCCGCATACGAGCGTCAGGCGGATCGTCATGCGACTGCCCTCCTCCATGCCCCACCGTCTGTTCCGTGGGTTCTCCTGTGCTCCAGGGTTCGCCGCTTGCGTGCCCACCACCATCCGGCAGAGGGCCGGAACCGCCCCCGCCGACCGGCGGGCGGCACCCCCGCCACCTGGGCCGTCCGTGCGCGGCAGACTGCGGCGCCGTAGCCGGCGTGGTACGAATCGGAGAGTGATCCGATGATGAGTGGAGCACGTGTGATCCGGGTTCTGGTGGTCGACGACGAGGCCCTGCTTCGCACGGGCTTCCAGCACATCCTGGACGCCTCGGACGACATCGAGGTCGTGGCGGCGGTCTCCGGTGGCGAGGCGGTCCGCACGGCGCGGGCGACGGCTCCCGACGTCGTGCTGCTCGACATCCGCATGCCGGACGTCGACGGGCTCACCGTCCTGGCCGGTCTGCTCCGGCTGCCGCAGCCCCCGGTGGTGGCCATGCTCACGACCTTCGACATGGACGAGTACGTCGTCACGGCGCTGCGGTCGGGCGCGGCGGGCTTCCTGCTCAAGGACACCGATCCCGAGGAGCTGCCGTTCCTCGTGCGCGCGCTGGCCGACGGTGGCTGCGTACTGTCGTCCAAGGTCACGCGGACGGTCGTGGACCGGTACCTCCAGGCCGGCTGCCCGGAACAGACCGCCCGCCGCCTGGACCGGCTGACCGACCGCGAGCGTGCCGTGCTCGTCCTCATCGCCGAGGGGCTGTCCAACACCGACATCGCCGGCCGTATGCACCTGAGCACGGGCACGGTCAAGGACCACGTGAGTGCCGTGCTCGGCAAGCTGGAGGTCAACAGCCGCGTCCAGGCCGCTCTGCTCGCCGAACGCGCCGGGCTCCTCACACCGCCTCAGGACCTGGAACCGGGATGATGTCCCGTCGGCACACCGACGCGCTGTGTGACGCCGCCCTGATCGGGGCGGCACTGCTCGACGTGTGGGCCAACGTCGACCGCGGCGATTCGCTGCGCATGGCCGTCGGCCTGCTCGCCGCCTGCATGCTCGTGCTGCGCCGACGCCTGCCGCGGCTCACCTTCCTGCTCACCCTGCCCGCCGTCCTGCTCTCGGACGCGGTCTTCGCCACCCTCGCGGCCCTGTACACACTCGCCACGCTCACTCGGAGCCGGTCCTGGCTGGCCGTGTGTGCCCTGGCGCTGACGCTCGGCGACATGACGTCGACCTCGCCTTCCCTGCGGCTCGATCTGTGGAACGCCTCGGCCCTGATCACCCTGGGCTACACCGCGGCCACGGCGGTGGCTCCCGTCTTCCTCGGCCAGCTCGTGCAGGCCCGGCGTGATCTGTCGCTGCGGCTCGCCGAGATCTCCCGGGCGCGTGACCACGAGCGGCGGCTGACCGAGCAGGCCGTCATGGCCAAGGAACGCGCGCAGTTGGCGCGGGAGATGCACGACGTCGTCTCCCACCAGGTCAGTCTGATCGCGGTGCGGGCCGGAGCGCTCCAGGTCGGCACGCGGGACGCCGACACCAAGGAGGCCGCGGCCACCATCCGGCGGCTGAGCGTGCAGACACTGGACGAGCTGCGGCACATGGTCAACGTCCTGCGCGACTCGCACGGCCGCCCCGCCGAACTGACCCCGCAACCGTCGCTGAGCGACCTGCGGCGGCTGGTCGACGCCAGTGGCATCGACACCGACCTGAAAGCGGAACTGCCCGACGGCCTCCCTCCGGCGATCCAGCGCGCTGTCTACCGCACCGTCCAGGAGGCGCTGACCAACGTCCGCAAACACGCGCCCGGCGCCGACGCGACCGTACACGCCTCCTACGACGGTGACACCGTCACCGTCACCGTCAGCAACACCGCACCGGTCCGGCCCCCCGTCCCCCTGCCCAGCGCGCACTATGGTCTGGTGGGCCTGCGACAGCGCGCCGCCCTGCTCGGCGGCACCGTCACCAGCGGCCCCACCTGCGACGGCGGTTACCAGCTCCGCCTGGAACTGCCTGCCGGACAGACGCCGTGACACCGCTAGCGTCCCGGCCGGGATCGCGCAGGCCGGCCGCCCCGCCCGCCGACATCGCCTGAAAGGGCGCCAATTCCAGCAAATCCACGATCTTGCTACTACTGTCATTTGACATGATTTCAGGCTATGAGATTGACCGGGTCGAACACAGTCGGCCGAAGAAGGGGCACCGCCTGACGCTCGGGCTGTTCCCGCTGGTCGCGGCCCTGCTGACGACGGTGACACCGTCGCACGCCGCGTCGGCAACACCCCGGGGCGCCGACTGGGATGCCATCGCGCGATGCGAATCGAGCGGGCGATGGCATGCGAACACCGGCAACGGCCACTACGGCGGCCTCCAGTTCAAGCAGTCGAGCTGGGTCGCCGCCGGCGGACTCAGGTACGCCCCCCGAGCAGACCTGGCGACGAAGAAGCAGCAGATCGCGGTGGCGCGGCGGCTCGCCGCCCTGCAGGGCATGAACGCCTGGGCGTGCGCGTGAAGCCGCGCCGGGCGGGGGCGGGGGCGGGGGCACGACCGATACCCGGTCCCCTGCGCGGCCGAGTCATCGCCTGACGCCCCGGAAGACGACCGGCCTTCACTGCACCTTCACCAACTCGTCACGTATGACTCCCCCGTTGTGTAAGCTCCAGGCGCTCCATTCGTAGCACCGAGGGGGGATTCCTCATGCGTACCCGTTACACCGTGGCCACCGTGGCCACCGCCGCCATGACCGCCGTACTCGCCGCCGCGCCCGCGCAGGCCACCGAGTACACCTCCGCGCTGAAGATCAAGGGCGTGCAGTACGACGCCCCCGGCCCGGACTCCAACCGGTGTTCCGGCGGCAACACCAAGGACGAGTACCTGACGATCAAGAACTACTCGCACAGCACGACGGTCAACCTCAAGGGCTACGTCGTCAAGGACGCCACCGGCAACCGCTTCACCTTCCCCGCCAACCACTACTTGCAGCCCGGTGACTACGTGAAGCTGCGCGGCGGCCACGGCACCGACTCCGACGCCCACAACGTGGTCTACCGCCAGAACTGCAACTTCATATGGAACAACGACAAGGACACCATCTACCTCTTCAAGCCCTCCGGAGCCCACGCCGACACCCACGCGTACACCCGGGCGGGCTCCGACCCGGACGGCAACGGCTACATCACCTACCACGGCTGACCGCGGACCGGCGTCGGGCATCCGGGTGGGCACCCCGAAGATCCAGGTTGTCGAGAGCGCCAGGCTCAGCCTGGCGCTCGTCCGCGCGTCCCGTGCCGTGCCGTGCACACCGTGTCCGGGCACCGTGCCGGACGTCCCCTCACCGTGACCGGTCAGGCGCAGCGACATGCGCCGGGCCGACCGTGTTCCGGTGCGGCCGGGGCAGAGCGAGCAGGAGGAGCGTCACGTCGTCGTCGTGGGCGGCGGGGTCCGGGATGAGGGTTTCGACGAGCCGCCCTGCGGCCTTGTCGAGGATCTCCGGGTCGTCGGCGGCACCCTTGAGGCAGACCTCGACGGTGTGGGTGAGGGCGTCGATCTGGGCGTCGATGTCGGTGCCGGGCCTTTCGACCAGCCCGTCGGTGTAGAGCACGAGCGCGCTGCCCGGCGGCAGCCGGTGGGTCGTCTCCTGGAACGGCACCGCGTCACCGGACGAGTCGTTGACGCCCAGCGGCACACTCACCGGTGTCCGCAGTCGTCGGGCCGGGCCGTCCGGGGGCAGGGCGATGACCGGAGGGTGTCCGGCCGAGCACAGACTGACCTCACCGGCTGCCTGGTCGACGACGAGGTAGGCGCAGGTGACGAGCTGGTCCGCCAGGTCGCCGACGAACGCGTCCAGCCCCGCCATGAGCCGGCCGGGCGATATGCCGGTGCGGGCCAGCGCGTGGGAGGCCGCGCGCAGCTGGCCCATGACGGCTGCCGCCTCCAGGCCCCGGCCCATGACGTCGCCGATGACGACACCGGTGCGGTCCTGGCCCAGCGCAATGATGTCGAACCAGTCCCCGCCGACTCCGGGGTCCTGCATGGACGCCAGATACCGGTGGGCGCTGGGCAGGTGCGGCAGGCAGGGCGGCTCGCCCATCAGACTGTGCTGCAGGGTGTAGGCGGTGCGCCGGTGCTGCTCGTAGCGTTCGGCGCGTTCGGCCTCGGCCTGTCTGCGCTCGGTGATGTCCCGTACGGTCAGGAACACCAGCGTCTCCTGTGCGGCCCGGAGGCTGCTGACGCTCACCTCCACGGGAAACTCGCTGCCGTCGCAGCGCAGCCCGTACAGGTCCCCGTCCATGATCGTCGGGCTCGGGTCCCGCAGCCGCAGGTAGGCGCGCAGCAGCGCGCTGTGCCGGCGGCGCCGCGGCCGGGGCACCAGGTCGACGATCCGGGTGCCGGTGAGTTCGCCCGGCTCCCGGCCGAACAGGCGCTTCGTCTGCGCGTTGGCCATGACGATCGTGCCGTCGCCGTCCGCGATCAGGGTGGCGTCGGGGGCGGACTCCAGCAGTGCGTGAAAGCGCCGGCCGGCCCGCTGCACCTCGCGCTGGGCCGCGACGCGTTCGGTGATGTCGTGGGCCACCCCGCACAGGGCGTAGGCGAGACCGGAGCGGTCTTTGAGAGGGAAGAGGGTGGTGAGGAACTCCCTCGGGCCGTCCGGCAGGACGAGGCGTTCCTCCCGCTGCACCGCAGTGCCCTGTGCCAGCACGGCGAGGTCCGCGGCACGCACCTGCCGGGCGAGCTCGGCCGGCATGACGTCCTGGTCCCGGTGGCCCAGCACCCGCGAGCGGGCCAGGCGCCGGCTCTCCTCGAACCTCGCGTTGACCGCCAGATAGCGTCCGTCGAGGTCCTTGATGAAGACCACCGCGGGGGTGTGGTCCATGAACGCCTGCAGCAGTTCGCTCTGCCGCACCTGCCACTGGGCACGGGCGTGCGCGATCTCGATACGGCGGCCCACGGTCAGGGCGGCGAAGATGATCGCGGTGAACACGACGGCGTGGCCGCACACCAGCAGCGCCATGCCCAGCCGTTGCCCGTACAGCCCGGCGTCCTCCCCCGCCAGCACGAGCCAGCCCAGCACCAGCGGCGCGACCAGGGCGGTGGCGAAGAGCCGGCGGCCCAGCGCACCCGTGGTGCCCGCGTTCATCAGCAGTCCCGCGGCGCCTTCCTCGGGCCGGGCCAGGAAGGCGGCCGTGCCCAGCAGCACCAGGGCCAGTGCCGTGTTCAGGGCCATGGCCGTGTAGCCGCCGAACCGTTCCAGTTCGGGCACGGCGTAGGCGGATCCGTAGAACCGCACCATGCCCAGGCTGAGGATGGCGAGGCCGGGGATCTGGCTCGTCCAGGCGGGCAGGCGCGGTGTGCTCGCACACCATGACGCCACACTCGCCAGTGCCAGCGCCCCGGCCGTGTTCGGGGCCATACGCCCGGGCGACCCGGTCGCCACCCGCGCGGTGTCGTCGTGGAAGAGGAGCTGGTCGATGCCGAGGTCCGCCCCGGTCAGGTACTCCACGACGGTGAGCGAGGCGATCAGAAGAGCCAGGAGGGCTGCCGCGCGGGCCACGGCGATCGTCCGCCGGGTCGCGGGTCTGCGGACCACCAGGAACAGGGAGAGACCCAGCGCCACGAGAGCCACGGCGGTGTTCGGCTTCATGGTGACGTTCAGTCCGGGCAGCCCGCTCTTCAGCCCGTCGATGTCGAGGAGCCAGCCGGACAGGACCAGCAGCCCGAGCACCGCGGTGAGCAGGGACGCGCCCTGAGCAGTGGCGCGAGCGGCGGTCAGGGCGGGCTGGTGGAACGGCAGGCGCTCGACCTGCGCCGCTCCCACCACGCAGGGCAGCTCGGACGTCGGCTGCTCTTTCGTCACCAAGTTCTCATCCTCGTGGACGAACTACTTTCTCGGCACTATTCAGCCTATATACGGCATATGGATGCGCAGGCCATCAGGACGGCATCGACGGGACGTCCGTGCCGTCGCGCTCTCGCGGGATGGTGCGGCTACACCGGACTGGCGTGGGCGGCCGGGGCCAGATGGTCGGTGAACCAGTCGCGGGCCAGGTCGGTGACCGCTTCCAGTGTGCCGGGCTCCTCGAAGAGATGGGTGGCACCGGGGACCACCGCGAGCCGGTTCTCGCAGCGCAACCGGGCCTGCGCCTCGCGGTTGAGGCCGAGCACCGTGTGGTCGTGACCGCCGACGATCAGCAGGGTCGGCGCCGTCACCTCGGGCAGACGCGTCCCGGCCAGATCGGGCCGGCCGCCGCGGGAGACGACCGCCGCGACCCGGGTGCCCAGTTCCGCGGCGGCGCACAGGGCGGCGGCCGCGCCGGTACTGGCGCCGAAGTATCCGATCGCGAGCCCCTCGCTCTCGGGCTGTTCGCGCAGCCAGGCGGTGGCGTCCACCAGGCGCCCGGCCAGCAGACCGGTGTCGAACACGTTGGCCCGGTCGCTCTCCTCGTCCCGGGTGAGCAGGTCGAAGAGCAGGGTGCCGAGGCCGGCCCGGTTGAGCCCGGCGGCGACGAACCGGTTGCGCGGGCTGTGGCGGCTGCTGCCGCTGCCGTGCGCGAACACCACGAGCCCGGTCGCGCCGTCGGGCACGGCCAGCTGTCCGCGCAGCGTGAGGGCACCGGCAGCCACGCCGACCTCCCGGTCCGGTGGCACGGTGCCCGCGGTGGTTCCGTGCGCCCGGTTCGCCTGTTCCAGGAGGGTGACGACCTCGTCGTCGCCGAGCTGGGAGAAGTCCTCGTAGAACTGGCCGATCGCGTAGAAGTGCCTGGGCGTCTCCAGGCAGATCAGTTCGTCCGCCTCCCCGCCCAGCCGCTCGGTCCAGTCGCGCGGTGCCACGGGCACGGCCAGCACGATCCGGGCCGCTCCCCGTGCGCGGCAGATCCGGCAGGCCGCCCGTGCGGTCGACCCGGTGGCGACGCCGTCGTCGACCACCACCGCCGTCCGCCCCGCCAGCCCGACCGGTCCCCGCTCGCCCCGGTAGCGCAGGGCGCGCCGTTCCAGCACCTCGCGCTCGCGGTCCTCGACCTCTGCCAGTTCCTCGCGCGTGACCCGCGCGCCCCGCAGCACCTCGTCGTTGATGACGCGGACACCGTCCTCACCGATCGCCCCCATGCCCAGCTCCGGCTGGTACGGCACCCCCAGTTTCCGTACCAGGCACACATCCAGCGGGGCGTTCAGTTCCCGGGCGACCTGTGCCGCCACCGGAACCCCTCCTCGGGGAAGCCCCAGCACCACCACGTTCCTGTCCTTGAGGTACGCCAGCCGGGAGGCCAGCCGTTGCCCTGCGTCGAGTCGATCCGTGAAGAACATGACCGGCCTCCTCGTCCGAGGCTCCGGGCCGGGCGGTCACGGCCCTGTCTCCATCTTCCCGCCATGGGGAGACCGCGACATCTTCCCGCCGCGAGGAAGCCGCGACGACCGCTTAGCCTGGAGGCATGCGCGGGGGTCCGGTCACCCTCTTCCTCTGCGGTGACGTGATGCTGGGCCGGGGTGTCGATCAGATCCTTCCGCACCCCGGGGACCCGGTGCTGCGGGAGACGTACATCCGTGACGCCCGTTGCTATGTCGAGCTCGCCGAGGCGGTGAACGGGGCGATTCCCCGGCCGGCCGGTTTCTCCTGGCCCTGGGGCGACGCGCTGCGGATCCTGGACGAAGCCGCGCCCGACGCCCGGATCGTCAACCTGGAGACCAGCGTCACGCGGGCCGGCCGGTTCGCGCCCGGCAAGGCGGTCCACTACCGGATGAACCCCGCCAACCTGCCCTGCCTGAGCGCCGCCCGCCCCGACGTCTGCGTCCTGGCCAACAACCATGTGCTGGACTTCGGGACCGGCGGGCTCGACGAGACCCTCGGCGCCCTGGCCGGCGCGAGACTGAGGACGGCGGGCGCGGGCCGGGACGCGGCCGAGGCGAACCGGCCGGCGGTCGTCCCGGTCGACGGCGGGGGCCGGGTGCTGGTCTTCGCGTGCGGGACGGCGTCCAGCGGCATCCCGCACGGGTGGGCCGCCACCGGCGTGCGTGGCGGCGTCGCCTTCCTGGCCATGGCGTCCCACGACACCGCCGCCGGGATCACCAGCCGTGTGCGGCAGGTGAAGCGACCCGGCGACATCGCGGTCGTCTCGGTCCACTGGGGGGCGAACTGGGGCTACGGCGTCTCCCGTGACGAGATCGGCTTCGCCCATGCCCTCATCGACGGCGGGGCCGACCTCGTGCACGGACACTCCTCGCACCATCCGCGCCCCATGGAGATGTACCGGGGCAAGCTGATCCTGTACGGCTGCGGCGACTTCGTCGACGACTACGAGGGCATCGGCGGGTACGAGCAGTACCGGGACGATCTGCGGCTGCTGTACCTCGTCACGGTGGATCCGGACACCGGCGCGTCGACCGCCGTGCGGATGGTGCCGCTCCAGGCGCGGCGGATGCGGCTGGAGCACGCCCGTCGCGCCGACGCGGAGTGGCTGCGCACCGAACTGGACCGGGTTGGGGGCGCGTTCGGGTCGCACCTCGCCCTCGAGCCGGACGGCACCCTCTTCCTCGTCATGCCGCCGCCGAGGGCCGGATGTTCTGGTTGAGCCGGAACAGGTTCGTGGGGTCGTAGGTCGCCAGGCCCCGGCGGCGACCGGGCGGTCCGCGACCGCGACGGCGAAACCGCCGAGAAGCCGGATGCGCACTTCGTCGGCCATGGGCTGCCCTCACGAGCAGGCTACCGCCCGACCGGGTGCGGGGCGTGGCCGCCCGGCGCGGGCGGTATCATATTCATCGGGCGATGAATTGAGTGATCGAGTCTCTCCCGAAGGGCAGGGCTGCCATGGAACGGACCACGTGCTGCGTAGTGGGGGGCGGTCCCGCGGGCATGGTGCTCGCACTGCTGCTGGCCCGGGCCGGCATCGACGTGACGGTGCTGGAGAAGCACGGCGACTTCCTGCGTGACTTCCGTGGCGACACCGTGCACCCCTCCACACTGGCGCTGCTGGACGACCTGGGTCTGGCCGAGCGTTTCGGCCGCCTGCCGCAACGCCGGGTACGCACCGTCCAGCTGCCCGTCGGGGCCGGCCGGTCGAACGTCACGGTCGCGGACCTCTCGGTGCTGCGCGGCCCGTACGACTACGTGGCCATGGTGCCGCAATGGGATCTGCTGGACCTCCTCGCGGACGAGGCCGGGCGCGAGCCGTCCTTCCGGCTGCGGATGAGCACGGAGGCGACCTCGTTCCTGCTCGACGGCGGGCGGGTGACCGGGGTGCGCTACCGCACCTGCGACGGCAGTACCGGTGAGCTGCGGGCCCTGCTCACCGTCGCCTGCGACGGTCGCGGATCGCTGGCGCGTTCGCTGCCGGAACTGGGACAGCGCCGCTTCGGCTGTCCGATGGACGCCTGGTGGTTCCGGCTGCCGCGACACGAACAGGACCCGCGGGGGCTCGTCGGCGGGGCCGGTGACCGCTTCCTGACCGCGATGATCGACCGCGGGGACTACTGGCAGTGCGCCGCGCTCATCCCCAAGGGCACCGACGGCCGGCGCCGCGCCGCCGGCCTCGACCGCTTCCGCGCCGACTACGCCGCCGCCGTTCCCTGGATCGCGGACCGGACGGACCACCTGCGCTCGTGGGACGAGGTCAGGCTCCTCGACGTGCGCCTGGACCGGTTGCGCCGCTGGCACCGCCCCGGACTGCTGTGCATCGGCGACGCCGCGCACGCGATGTCCCCGGTCTTCGGCATCGGCATCAATCTCGCCGTGGAGGACGCCGTGGCCGCCGCCCGTTACCTGGTCGAGCCGCTGCGGCGCACAAGGGTGGGACTGCGCGACGTACGACGTGTGCAACGCCGCCGCCGTCCCACCACGGTCATCACGCAGGCGTTGCAGCGGGTGGCGCACGCCCGTGTCATCGCTCCCGTCCTGCGGGGACAGCCGCCCCTGGGCGGTGCCGACCGGGCGCGGCACATGGCTCGCCTGCTCGCCGGGTCGCGGCCGGTACGCCGCCTTCCCGCGTACTTCATCGGCTACGGCGCGCTCCGGGAGCGTCCACCGGCCGCGGCGGTCCGCAGGCGGTAGGCCGGGCCCGTCCAGGCGTGGCCGGCCCGAGCGCCTATCCCGCCGAGTCTCCCGTTCCGGGGTGGACGGCGGAGAGGAGCCTGCCGATGGCCTCCCGGGAGCGGCGCGGGTCCCCTTCGTCCAGTGCCGCCAGGGCGGCGGCAGCGGCCACGCGTACGGGGGTGGACAGTGCGGCCTCGGCCGCGAGCCGGTATGCGGCGCTGCGGCGAGCCAGCCGCTCCTTAGCGGTCACTCCCCCGACGCTCATGGGGAAGACGGCGGCTTCGTACTGGGCGACCACGACGAGGAGGCCGTGGGACAGCCCCTCGGCGTAGCCGCGGGCCATCGCCTCCTGCTCGGCCACGGCGAAGCCGGCCATGACGCGCCGCCGCACGAGAACGGAGCCGCCCGTGCAGACGACGCCGGACGACAGGCCGGCGACGACCGACGCCGTCCAGCCGCCGAGGAGCGCACCCAGCACACCGCCCGCCACGACGACCAGGCAGGTGATACCGCTCCAGAGCAGTACGAGGGCGCGTGCGGGTGTCAGGGCCGTCATGCCGTGCAGTGTGCCAGGACCTTCAGGGCCGCGGTGAGACGGGTCAGCCCGGGCCGGGGCCGCCCCCGCCGGACCGACCGCGACGGCACGGAAGCCCTTTGGGCATGCCCTCCGGGAACGCCGGGCACTGCTTGACGATAGGTTGATCGCCATGAGCGAGAACGTCTACTTCGACATCACCATCAACGACGAGCCGGCCGGCCGGATCGTCTTCAGGCTCTTCGACGACGTCGTACCCAAGACCGCCAGGAACTTCCGCGAGCTGGCCACCGGCCAGCACGGCTTCGGCTACGCCGGTTCCTCGTTCCACCGGATCATCCCGCAGTTCATGCTGCAGGGCGGCGACTTCACCCGGGGCAACGGCACCGGCGGCCGCAGCATCTACGGCGAGAAGTTCCAGGACGAGAACTTCACCCTCAAGCACGACCGCCCCTACCTGCTGAGCATGGCGAACGCCGGCCCGCACACCAACGGGTCGCAGTTCTTCATCACGACCATCGTCACCGACTGGCTCGACGGCAAGCACGTCGTGTTCGGTGAGGTCGTCGAGGGCCAGGACCTCGTCAAGAAGATCGAGGCCCTCGGCAGCGGCAGCGGCTCGCCGAAGGGCAAGGTCACGATCGCCGCGAGCGGGACGGTGTAGCCGAGGCCACCGAGGTGGCGGGCCGGTTCCCGCCCGGTCCTCCGGGTCCGGCGGACCGGCCCGGCGCGGATCGCCGGCGCGGCGCTCCGCCCGACCGTCACCGGGTCCTGATGTCGTCCCGTTCGCCCTCCGCCTGGGACGGTTCGGTCCTGGGGACGTCCGGGTGCTGCTCCACGGCCGCGCGTTCGGCCGGTTCGTCCCGCTCGCCCTCGGCCTGGGAAGGTGTGCGCGAGTACAGCCAGGAGTCGTAGTCCGAAGCCTCGGTCTTCATGGCGGGCCTCCCTCTTCCGCTCCCTCCCATGCTCCTCCTCGGCCGCGGCAGGGGCGAGAGCAACGGCGAGCGCACCACCGCGGGCGGCGGCGGGCACGTCCTGGACCACCCGGCCGCCGCCGTCGCCGGCCGCCGCGCTCGCCGGCACCGGCCCGTCGTACTGTCCGGGACCGTGGCCACGCCGACCGGGTCAGGAACGCGTGAGGACCACGAGTCGCCGGGTCGCCCGGGTCATCGCGACATAGCGGTCGACCGCTCCTACTACGCCGTCGCCGAACTGCTCCGGGTCGACGAGGACGACCAGGTCGAACTCGAGGCCCTTCGACAGTTCCGGGGTCAGCGACCGGACGCGGGACGTCGCCCGGAACGTGGGGTCGCCGATGACGCAGGCGATCCCCTCGGCGTGTTCGGCGAGCCAGGTGCCGAGGACGCAGTCCAGGGCGGATACGGACCCGTGCACGACCTGCCACGATTCGGTGAACCCGTGCCTGACCCGGGCGCGGTCCCCGACGATCGTGAAGCTCCGGGACGGGCAGCGCAGGAGCAGCATCTGCCACTCCGCGTCGGTCAGTTCCGCACCGCCCACCTCCTGTACGCCGACCCGCGCCTCGGGCAGCGCCGGGGCGGCGTCCTGTTCGCCGGCCCGCACCGGCCCTACCTGAACTACGTCTGCGACGTGCTGCCCAGCCTCGGCGAGGAGGGCGTGCAGACCTGCGTCCCGCGGGACCTCGTCGCCGAGGGAGCCGGAACGTCCGGCCGCCCCTCGACGCGGAGCATCACGTACTTGGAGAACTCCGTGTGAGTACGGTGAAGAGGACCTTCACCGCAGGCTCAGTGAACGGAGAACCCGCCGTCGACGAAGATCGCCTGGCCGGTGACGTAGGCGGAGGCGCGGCTCGACAGGAACACCGCCGCCCCCGCGAAGTCCTCGGCCAGGCCGTTGCGTCCGACCAGGGTGCGGGCGGCGAGCGCCGCCACCTTCTCGGGATCGGCGGACAGACGTGCGTTGAGCGGCGTCATCACGAAGCCCGGCACGAGCGTGTTGCAGGTGACCCCGTACGGCGACCACGCCTCGGCCTGCGAGCGGGCCAGCGACTCCAGCGCGCCCTTGGAGACGCCGTAGGCGCCGCTCCGGACGAACGCCCGGTGCGCCTGCTGGGAGGTGATGTGGATGATCCGGCCGTAGCCGCGTTCGGCCATACCGGGCCCGAACCGCTGTCCCAGCAGGTAAGGCGCCTCCAGGTTCACCGCCATGGTGGTGTCCCACACGTCCTCGCTCAACTCGCCCATGGGGGGCCGCAGGTTGATACCGGCGGAGTTGACGAGGATGTCCGGCTCCCCGAATGCCCCGGCGGCCTCGTCGGCGGCCGAGCGCACGCCGTCGCGCGTGCTCAGGTCGGCGCCCACCCAGGCGGCCCGGCAGCCTTCTGCCGTCAACTCGTCGACGACGGTGGTCAGTTCCGCCTCCTTGCGGGCCACGACGACGACGCTCGCTCCGGCACGCGCCAGGGCGTTGGCGATGGCTCGGCCGATGCCGGAGCTGCCGCCGGTCACCACGGCGACCCGGCCGTCGAGGGAGAACAGCCCGGAGAGGTACGTCATCGAGGTCATACCCGCACCCTAATCGCCGGCCCGCGGATCACTCGGCCGCAGGGCGTCAGGTGCCGCAGGTGCGGGAAGAGGCTCTCCCCCGGCTCTCGGGGACGCTCATCGCTTGGCGCGGAGGCAGGCCGCTCCCCCGCCACCGGCGCAGGTCCGGGCCCGCGGACTCCGCCCGTCGCGCGACCGGGCCGGCGCTCGGCATCGCGCCGCGCCGGAACGGCGGAGCGAGGGCCCCGGTCCGGTGACCCCCGCTCCCCCGGTGTCAGTGGTAGGCATGCACGACGGCGTGGCCCCTGCCGCGGCCGATCATCCACCGGTTGACCGGTGTGGTCAGCACGAACGCAAGCACCAGCGAGAGGACGAGCGAGACCCAGAAGAGGACATCGGTGAACCCGGCGTCCATGGCTCCGGGCACACCGACCATGACGGTGTTGTCGATGAGTTCCATCACGGCGATGGACACCGTGTCCGCGGCGAGCGCGACCTTCAGCGCCCGCCGCACGGGCAGCCCGGCACGCAGCACACCGCGCATGGTCAGCGCGTAACCGAAGACGAAGGCCAGGGCGACGGAGATGACGACGGTGGCCGCGTTGTGCAGTCCGGCGGCGGTTCCGACGACCATGCCGAGGACTTCGCCGACGGCACACCCGGTGAGGCAGTGCACCGTGGCCTGCGCGGCCGTCCGCCAGGAGCTGCGTGAGAGGTGGTCACGGTGGTGCTCGTGGTCGTGTGCGCTGTGGTCCATCGGGTACTCCTCACGTCGGCTGTGCTCTCCATCCGTGCAACGCGATACCCCCATGGGGTATTCCCGAGCGCACAACACCACGGGTCCCGGATCGAATGATCCGGGACCCGTGGACGCGTGGCCGCCGCCGTCAGAGCGTGGCGGCGCTGACGCCCGCTCCCGCCGTCAGACCCTCGGGCGAGGCGACGGCGACGAGGTCGGCGCAGAGGTCCGCGATCGGCGTCTCGATGTGGAGACCCCCGGAACCGCCGACCGCGAGGCCGCCGGAGACGCGGTCCAGGTCGTCGTCGGACATCTGGGCCGTCTCCACCCGGGAGGCAAGGTTCATGACGCACTGTTCCCTTCGCATAGGCACTTTTCCATGGCGGAGTTCACCCGACCGGCCTCCGAGAGCGGAAGGCGTCCGGCGGGAGCCGATATCGGCGACCCGCGCCACGCGAAGGATCAAAGCACGCCGGCCCTGGGGTAGCCAGCCGCCCGTGACGGGAACGGACCCCGTCGCGAAAGCAACCTTCACCGGAGTGACGACCCGGTGACCGAGGACGCCGACTCCTTCACAGAGCCTGCCGCGCCGGAGCACGCGCGGCCGTTGCCCTCGGACCGCCGCGAGTACTCGGGCGCGCGGATTCCCGGCCCGCGGACACCGCCGGGCACCCCGCTCGGGGCCGTGCGGTACCCGCCGTCGAACGGTGTGCAGATTCGACGGATTTCCCGCACCCAAGCGCTTCCGCCTCACTCGGACGGACCAGTGCGGCACCCTCCGGCCCCGGCCCGGCAGGCGATCATGGCCCGGCTGCCGCAGGATGGTGCCGGTTGCCCGCCCATGGGGCCGACGGGTGGCAGCCCTCTTTCCCCTGTGCGGCGGACCGTCGCCTCGTTCCCTGAGGGAGCTTCGTATGGCAGTGATGACGGAGGAGCTCGTCCCGGCGCTGGAGGATGCGCACCAGGCGCATGCCGCGGTCCTCGACCGGCTCCGGGCGGACGCGACGGTCACGCCGGCCGGCCCGCACCGGCAGATGCTCGAACGCCAGGCCGCCGAGGTCCAGATCGGTGTGCACCGCATTCGGCGTCAGGTGCGCGATCTGCAACCGCGGGGGCTGGTGGGCACCGCGGTGAGCGTGACGCGGTACGTCTCGCACGGCGTGGTGCGCACGGCGATGCTGCCGCTGAACCTCGGGGCTTCGGCGGTCAAGGGCATGCTGCCCGGCAGGCACCCGGCCGACGCGCGACAGTTGCTGAGGAACACGGAGAACGCGTACTCCACTGCCGCGCGGGCGCTGGCGACGTGCCGGGCCGGAGAGGTGCTCGCCGAGCAGGTGGCCGACGAGAGAACCGCCGGTCTGCTCGCCTCGCTGCGCCGGCAGGACGAGGATCTGCTGCTGGAACTGGAGCAGAGCCTCGCCGAACACGCCCGCGCCGTGGCGGAATCCGCCGTGCTCGGGCCGGACGGGAGCCGCGACGGCGGTCTGGCCGACGCGGCGGTCCGGACGGTGCGGGCCGCCGTCGTCCAGGCCGGCGACGTGATCCAAAGCGGCGTCCGGAAGGCCAAGGAGGCTGCCGAGGGTGCCGTGCGGCAGGGATCCCGGCCCGCCCCCAGTCCCAGTCCGGAGGAGGTCCTGGGCGCGGTGCGGAGCGAGGAGGACCTGCCCATCCACGGGTTCAGCCAGCTCAGCACGGACCAGATCCATCAGCGGCTCGGCACGCTGTCCCAGTCGGACCTGACGGTGATCGAGGCCTACGAGCGTACGCACGCCCGCCGGAAGGGAGTCCTGGACGCCGTCGAGCAACTGCGCGGCGAGCAGCCGTGGGCCGGCTATGACTCCATGGAACCGGACGAGATCACCGTGCGGCTGAGGGACGTCCCGGTCGACCACGTACGTCAGGTACAGGAGTACGAACAGCGCCACCGTCGGCGCCGGGAGGTCGTGTCCGCCGCCGAGGACCGCCTGCGCGGCTGACGCCGGCGTCGCGCGGGCGTGGCGGGCCGGTGCCGCCCGACCTGGTGGAAGGGGGACGCGGCCGCCCTTGAGGTGGCGGGCAGCCCTCGCGGGGCACCTCACCGGTCGCGTCCGGTCTGCCCCTTCGGGCACACCGCTCTGCCTCGATGCCCGGTGACGCCCGTACCTGAGCCGGATAGCGTGCGTCGGTGCGCAACAGGCCCCGCCCGCAGGTCCCTCCGGAGGGCACACCACGACCCCGCCGCCGGGGTCCCGGTCCGTTCACGCTGATGGTGTTACCGGTGCTGGTCGCGGTCCCGGGGGTCGCCGGCTTCCTCATTCTGACCGGCGGTCTCGCCCCCGACCCCGCCGCGGCCTCCGGGCCGGCCGGCGCGAGCGGTGTGAACGCGTCGTACGGGCCCTGGCTGCGCAAGGCCGCCGGCGCCTGTACGGTCCTCACTCCGTCGGTCCTCGCCGCTCAGATCGACCAGCTCTCCGGCTGGCGCAACCACCCCGACGAGCAGGGCAAGGCGGGTGTCGCCGATTTCACGGAAACCGGCTGGCGGCGGTGGGGCAAGGACGAGGACGGCAACGGGCGTTCCTCGCCCCTGGACGAGGCGGACGCCATCATGGCCCTGGGCAGGCAGGACTGTTCCCTCGCCGCGAAGGTGACCGAGCTGCGGACGGAGGGGACCGTCTCGGGGGACCTCGTCGACCTGACCCTGGCCGCGTACGCGGTGGGAGAGGAGGCGGTGGCGACGGCGGGGCGCGTGCCCGCGGCGGCACGCACCTACCTCGGCGAGGTGAAGACCCGCTTCGCCCGTTACGAGGGTTTCGACCACGAGGACACGGGTGACGGCGCCGGGCGGCCGGCGAGCGCCGTTCTCAGCGCGCCCGTGAGCACGCTCACGGTCACCTCACCCTTCGGTTCCCGCAAGCACCCGCTGACCGGGGTGACCAAACTCCACACCGGCGTCGACTTCGGTGCGCCGCAGGGAGCCCAGGTGTCGGCCGCACGACAGGGGCGGGTCGTCTTCGCCGCACTCACCAAGGCGTACGGCAACCGGATCGTCATCGACCACGGCACCGTCGGCGGCAAGCGCCTGCAGACCACGTACAGTCACCTCTCGGCCCTCCAGGTCACCGCGGGCCAGACCGTGCGGACCGGCACTCCGATCGGACGGGTGGGATCCACGGGTCTGTCCACCGGCCCGCACCTGCACTTCGAGGTCGTCTACGGCGGCTACTACGCCGATCCGGAGCCGTGGCTCGCCCCGGGCCACTGAGGCGCGGGCACCAGGCGGCGCCGGGGGGCCGCCTGACCGCGGGCCCGCGGGGTCCTCGGGACGGCGGCGGTGCTCAGGGGGTGGCCGGTGGGCCGGTCCGCCGGGTCGACGCGCGGACGTTCAGTACGACGGGCAGGGCGCGCACCGTTCCCCGGGGGGCTCCGCCCGACAGGAGTTCGCACAGCAGACGGGCGCTCTCGGTCCCCATCTCCCGTGGCCGGAGGTCGATCGCCGTGATCGGCGGTTCCGCCGTGCGCATCGCCGAGCCGTCCACGCACGACGCGAGCAGCAGGTCCGCGCCGACCGTGCGGCCTGCCGCCCGGAGTTCGGGCAGGCAGGCCTCGGCGGCGCCGTCGGGGGCGCAGACGAGGGCGTCGATCCCGGGTTCCCCGGCGAGCAGGTCCCGTACGACGTGCCGGATCTGGTCCCGGCCGGCTTCGTAGGGCGCTCTGCGCACGATCGCCGGCAGACCGCCGGCGGCGCACCAGCGGGCGTGGGCCCGCTGGAGGGTGAGGGACCAGTCGGAGGTGGCGCCGGGAGCGATGAGTGCCGGACGGCGGGCCCCGCTGTCGTAGAGGTGGTCCAGCAGTTCCGTCATCGACGCCTCGTGGTCGGTCCAGACGACTCCGGCCGGCTCCTCGTCCCCGACGTACCGCTCGGCGGTGACGACCGGCAGCCCGGAGTCCATCAGCCGCCGTACGACCGGGTCCTCGGGCGCCGGGTCGCACAGCACCAGCCCGTCGACCTGGGGCACCGCGCCGCCCGTCGGCAGGTTCCCGGCGGACAGCAGGGTGACGTTCAGACCGGCTCGGGCGGCCTGCTCCACCACGCCGAAGACGAACGACATGTAGTACTCGGCGCTGGTCAGGAACTCGGGGAAGTACAGCGCGAGGGCGTCCGTGACCGAGGTGCGCAAGGTGCGGGCGCTGCGGTTGGGCGCGTAGCCCAGTTGCCGGGCCGCCTCCCGGACCGCCGCCCGGGTGGGTTCCGCCACCCGGCCGTGGCCGCGCAGCGCGTCCGAGGCCGTCGTCTTGGAGACGGCGGCCGCGCGCGCCACGTCCGCGATGGTGGGCGGCGGGGTACCGGGGCGGTAGGGCATGCGCATGATGCTAGGGCCTGGTCGCGGATCACCAGCCGTGGGTCAGCACGTCGTCCAGCGCCTCGACGAACACGTCCGCGCTGCGCCGGGTCAGGCACATCGGCGGCTTGATCTTCAGTACGCACTGGCGGTCCGAGGTGGGCTGGACGATCACGCCCAGTTCCCGCAGCCGGTCGCAGATCGCGGCCGTCTCCTCGGTGGCGGGTTCCAGGCTCTCCCGGTCCCGTACGAACTCGACGCCCAGGTAGAGCCCGGAGCCGTGCACCGCGCCGATCAGCGGATGCCGCTCGGCCAGTGCCTCGAGCCGGGCCTTCAGGTACCCGCCGACCTCGCGGGCATTGGCCTGGAGATCCTCGTCGCGCAGCACGTCGAGCACGGTCAGGCCGACCACCGAACTGACCGGGCTGCCTCCCGCGGAGGAGAAGAAGTAGCCCTGCGTGCGGTAGGCGTCGGCGATCTCACGGCGGGTGATCACCGCGCCGAGCGGATGCCCGTTGCCCATCGCCTTGGCCACGGTGACGACGTCGGGCACCACGCCCTGCTGCTCGAACCCCCAGAAGTGCGAGCCGAGCCTGCCGTAGCCGACCTGCACCTCGTCGGCGATGCACAGTCCGCCGGCGGCGCGTACGGCCTCGTACACCGTGCGCAGGTAGTCGTCCGGCAGGGGCAGGCCGCCCGCGTTCCCGTAGTAGGGCTCGCAGATGAAGGCGGCCGGCGGGTGTCCCTCGTCGGCCAGTTCGCGGATCCGCGCGGCCGCTTCGGGTCCGTACCGCCGGGCCTGCTCCGCGCGGTGGCGGCCCCGGTAGGAGTTGGGGGCGGCGACCGTGTGCACCCACGGCGGGCGCGAGGTGAGGGCGCCCGGGTTGTCGGCGATCGAGGTGGAGACGGCGTCGGAGGCGTACGTCCAGCCGTGGTAGGCCTCTTCGACCGCGACCACGTCCTGCCGTTCGGTCGTCGCCCAGGCCAGCCGGAGGGCGAGGTCCACGGCCTCGGAGCCGCTGTTGACGAGGAACACGGTGTCGAGCTCGTCGGGGAGCAGGGCGGTGAGCCGTTCGGACAGCTCCACCACCGAGGCGTAGTGGAAGCGGGAGTTGGTGTTCAGCCGCTGCCACTGCCGGTGCACGGCGTCGCTCAGGGCGGGGTGTCCGTGGCCGAGGACGGTGACGTTGTTGAGCATGTCGAGGTAGGCGCGGCCGTGCAGGTCCACGAGGTGGTGCCGCCAGCCGCGTTCGATCCGGGGCGGGGTCTCGTAGTAGTGCTCCTGGACGGTGGCGAAGGAGCGGTCGCGTCGCCGGAGCAGCCCGGCCTCCCCCTCGTCGTCCGGCCCGGGGGCGGCCGGGGCCGGCACGCCCAGCAGCGGGGCCGGGTCGGGGCACACCGCCAGCCATCCGGCGGCGAGGCCGGGCGTCGCGAACCGGGGCGGCCGGACCCCGGCGTCGGGGGCCAGCCGCGACAACTGGACGGTGAGCACGTGACGGCCGTCGTGAGCGGCCACCGTGCCGAGCGGGTGTCCGGCGGGGACCGGGCCCGGGCCGGCGTCGGCGCGGACGCCGTCGAGCAGCAGGTCGAGCCCGTCCGCGCGCAGGGTCACCCCGGCCTCGCCGTGCCGGACGATCGTGCCCGCCCAGGGCGCCCGGATCTCCAGGGGGCCGGTGAGGTGGAGGTCGACGGCGAGGGCGCAGGTCGCGGCGGCCCGAGTGGTGTCGGGTGTGCTCCGCGTCAGCCGGAACTCGCCGTGCCGGGTGCGGACGGCGTCCCGGCCGGCGGCGAGCGCGGTCTCGGCGCCGGGGTCCAGCCAGCGTCCGGTGTGCAGTTCGTCGCTGAGCACACCGAGGTCGAGTACGGGCACCTCCTCGGGGAGCGCGGGCAGCAGCCGGTGCCGCGCGGCGGGTAGGGGCATCGTCGCCGGGCGGCCGAGCGCGTCCCGTATCCGCGCCGTCATCACCTCGACGGGTACCGACACCGCCGCCTCGAACATCGCCCACTCGCGGTCCAGCGCGTCCGAGACGTAGCCGTTGCCGGGGTCCTGCAGGTGGTCGTACCGTCCGCTCACCACCAGGACGGAGGCCCGCAGGACGATCAGCGGCCACAGGGCGTCGGCCTCGTCGTCGGTGAGGGGCCGCACGGCGTGGAAGGCACGGACGGCGGGCAGGACCGAGGCCGGCCCCGACCCGTGGTGGTGCAGGACGGAGGTGCAGGCGACCGCCAGTTCGGCCACCGTCCAGCCGGGCCCGAGATCCCCGAAGTCGATCACTCCGGCCGGCCTGCGACGGCCTTCGGGCGTGGTCTCGCAGACGACGTTGTTGTCGGTGACGTCACCGTGGATCGTCTGCACCCGCAGGCGGTCCGCGTACGGCTCGACCCGGGCGGCGGCGGCCCGGGCGGTACGCAGGACCCGCTGGGCACGGTCCTGGTCGGGCAGGCGCGGAGCCAGCGTCTCGAGCACGGTCGCCGCGTCGCGCAGATCCCATGGCCGGGGCCGCTCCCGCTCCACGCCCCGGAAGCCGTCCAGTCCCGCCGCGATGCGTCCGGCGAGCTCACCCAGCCGGGCGACGACGGACGGCGCCAGGTAGCGGCTGTCCATGATCGGCTCGCCCGGCACGTAGTCCAGCAGGCGGCAGGCGAGTTCCGTTCCTCCCACGGCGACGGTCTGCACGATGTCGCCGTCGAGCCCCGGATGGACCCGGGGCAGCGGCAGTTCCGGAGCGGTGGCCGCCAGGTGACGCAGCGCGTCGCACTGGGCGCGCAGTGCCTCCCGGTCCTCGGCGGGGTTCGCGATCTTCAGGACGTAGTCCCCGGTCCTCGTACGCACCCGGTAGTTGCGGTCCTGCTGGCTGCCGAGGTCGCTCAGGGTCCCCGTCACCGCGTACCGCTCGGCGAGGACGGCCGACAGCTCCTCCTCGTCGAGGTGGGGCATGGCCGGTACCAGCCAGTCGGCAGACCGCCGGTCGGCGGACCGGTTCCCCATGAGGTGCTCCACTTCTGGCGTGCCGGAACGTTCCGGCAACCGTAGGTTCGGCGGTTGACGGATGTCAACGCCCACCGTGGCGCCGCCCGGGCCCACAGGGATCACACACCATGGGCGGCGCGATGGACGCGAACATGGCCACCCCCTACTTTCTGATCGCTCCGCCGAACCACGTTCGGCATACCGACCAATGGAGTACGCCATGCCCCGCTCCCTCCCCAGCCGTCGGCTCGTCCTGCGCACGGCCGCCGCCGCTCCCCTGGCCATGACCGGCGCACCGGCCCTGGGCGCCGGCACCGCACGCGCCGCCGACTCGGCGTACGTTGGCCGACGCGGTCCACGATGTATGGTCCTCGGGCCGCGGGGCCGGCACCACGGCCGAACCGGCCGAATCGGCGGCGCGTGCGCTCACCGGCCGTGGCGCCTCCGGCACCGCTCGCCGGGGGCACGGCGGGAGTGATCCTCCGGTGCACTGGTCCCGGATGGTCGACGCCGGCGCGAAACGGGACGTACAGTACCCCCAGGGGTATACTTCGAGGAGTGGTCGTGGAGCTGGATCTCGCCGGAGCCGAACTCAAGTCCGTGCTGAACCGGCTGCGCCGTGCGCAGGGTCAGATCGCGGGCGTGATCCGGATGATCGAGGAGGGCCGCGACTGCGAGGACGTGATCACACAACTGGCGGCCGCGTCCCGCGCCCTCGACCGGGCCGGCTTCGCGATCATCGCGACCGGCCTGCAGCAGTGCATGGCCGACATCGAGTCCGGCCGCAAGAACGGCGAGGACGCCGAGCAGATGCGCGCCCGCATGGAGAAGCTGTTCCTGTCGCTGGCCTGAAACCCGCCGGCCTGAGACCCGCGGTACCCCGGGGCACCTGCCACGCCGGCACCGGTACCCCAGGGACGGTGGTTTCTACGCCTGCGGGTGCAGGACGACCTTGGTGTACCCCTCGACCCGCTTGTCGAACTTGTCGTACGCCGTCGGGGCCTGGTCGAGCGGCAGCTCGTGCGACACGACGAAGCTCGGACGCGCGCGGTCCTCGATGATCATGTCGCGCAGCTGGCGGTTGTAGCGCTTGACGTTGCACTGTCCGGTGCCCATGCGCAGCCCCTTCTCGAAGAAGCGCCCGATGGACACCATCAGCATGCCCTGCTTGGCCTGCTCGTCGGGTCCGCCGGGGTCACGCGGGACGTACAGGCCGGGCACGCCGAGCGCACCCGTCGGCCGGACCGTCTCGACGAGCGAGTTCAGTACGGTCGCGGGTTCCTCGTGGTCCGCGCCCTGCTCCGTGGCCTGGGCCTGGTAGCCGACGGCGTCGATGCCCTTGTCCGTGCCCTGGCCCTGCATCTGCTCCTTGATCTGCTGTGCCGGATTGCCCTCGGTGAAGTTGATCGGTACGGCGCCGATCTCCTCGGCCTTCTGCAGCCGCTCCGCCACCCGGTCGACCACGAACACCTTGCTCGCGCCGCGCAGCATCGCGGAGTAGGCGGCCATGAGTCCGACCGGGCCACCGCCGTACACCGCGACGCTGTCGCCCGGGCGGACGTCGGCCAGCTCGTTGCCGTGGTAGCCGGTGGGGAAGATATCGGCGAGAAGAACGAAGTCGGTCTCCTTCTCACTGCCCTCGGGGAGCTTCAGGCAGTTGAAATCGGCGTACGGCACCCGTACGAACTCGGCCTGGCCTCCGACGTAGGGGCCCATGGCGACGTAGCCGTAGGCACCGCCGGCGAAACCCGGGTTCACCGTCAGGCAGAACCCCGTGAACCCGGCCGTGCAGTTCTTGCAGAAACCGCAGGCCACGTTGAAGGGCATGACCACCCGGTCGCCGCGGTTGAGCGCGGTGACCCCCTCGCCGGTCTCCTCGACGACCCCGAGGTTCTCATGACCGAAGACGATCCCCGGCTCCGCGGCGGTGCGGCCCTCATACATGTGCAGGTCCGAACCGCAGATCGCGGTCGACGTGACCCGTACGATCGCGTCGTTCGGGTGCTGGATCCGGGGATCCTCGACTTGCTCGACCGCCACCTCGAACGGTCCCTTGTACACGACAGCCCTCATCCTCAAGCACCTCCACTGGACGTAAGGCGGTGCGGTCACAGTGAGGAAGACGATGCCGGGAGCCCACTGCCCCTTCAGCAACAGGCCCGCGAAATCAATCGGTCTTCTGTGCTGTGGCTCATATCCCAGCCTGGTGCATGATGAGACGATTTGCACCCAGAGGACGGAGAGTCCGGTCTCTGCGCCGGTCCGGAAGGATGGATCACTTTGTCGCGACGTCTCGGAAAACTGCTCGTAGCCGTCGCCGGCCTGTCCGGCACCACCTACCCGGTGGGAACCCGAGTGGCCATACGGGGCACCGGAGGCTCGGTCGACGGTTTCGTCGACGGGGACTGGCTGCCGCTCGCCTGGTGGGAGTTCGCCGACATCCAGCCGGACGACGGGCCCGGCCGGTGAGCCGGCCGCCACACCCCGCTCACAGCGCGCGCATCACGCTCACGACCTTGCCGAGGATCTGCGCCTGGTCACCGGCGATCGGCTGGTAGGCGGGGTTGCGGGGCATGAGCCAGACCCGCCCCTCCTGGCGGCGCAGCACCTTGACCGTGGCCTCGTCCTCGAGGAGCGCGGCGACGATGTCGCCGTGGTCGGCGCTGTCCTGGCGGCGCACGGTGACGATGTCCCCGTCACAGATCGCCGCGTCGATCATGCTGTCACCGGACACCCTCAGCGCGAAGAACTCGCCTTCGCCGACCAGCTGGCGCGGCAGCGTGTAGACGTCCTCGACCATCTCCTCGGCGAGCAGCGGCGCGCCGGCGGCGATCCTGCCGACCAGCGGCACCTCCACGGGCGGCTCGGCCGGAGCGTTCACCTCCGGGGCCGAGGGGGCCTGGACCCGGTAGGCACGCGGGCGGTGCGGGTCGCGGTACAGCACCCCCTTGCGCTCCAGCGTCATCAGCTGGTGCGCGACGGAGGACGTGCTGGCGAGACGGACGGCCTCGCCGATCTCGCGCATCGACGGCGGATACCCCTGCCGCTGGACGGTGTCGGCGATGAAACGGACGATGTCCTGCTGACGGCGGGTGAGCTCGCCCTCGGCGGACCGGGTGCCCGGCGGCCGCCCCCGGCGCGCGGGCTGGCTGTTCTCCATACCGGACACCTCCGTACAAGATCTCTCAGAGCGCGACCTTAACCCGCCGTCCGCCATGAATGGAACACCGTTTCGACGGCACGCCGGGTCGGCGCACTCTTCGTGCTCAGGCGTGCGCGAACGGTGTGTACGGCGCCCCGCTTTCCCGGTCACGGTGGATCGGCGCCCCGGATCCGGTCAGCGGGACCCCCGTTCCTCCCCGCCGGGCCGCGACGATCTCCGCCACGATGGACAGGGCGGTCTCCTCCGGTGTGCGGGCGCCGAGGTCCAGGCCGATCGGGGACCGCAGCCGGGCCAGCTGCCGCTCGCTCACGCCGACCTCGCGCAGGCGGCGGTTGCGTTCCTCGTGGGTGCGGCGCGAGCCCATCGCGCCGACGAACGCGACCGGCATCCCCAGCGCCGCCTTCAGCAGGGGCACGTCGAACTTCGCGTCGTGGGTGAGCACGCACAGCACCGTACGGCCGTCGGTCGTGGTCCGCCCCAGGTAGCGGTGCGGCCAGTCGGTGACGATCTCGTCGGCCTCGGGGAAGCGGGCCCGCGTGGCGAAGACGGGCCGGGCGTCGCAGACGGTCACGTGGTAGCCGAGGAACTTCCCCGCGCGCACCAGAGCCGCGGCGAAGTCGATGGCCCCGAAGACGATCATCCGGGGCGGCGGCACCTTCGATTCGACGAGCAGCGTGAGCCCGCCGGGACAGTACGAACCGTCCGCCGCGAGCTCGACCGTGCCGGTGCGCCCGGTCTCCAGCATGGCCTGCGCCGCCGCCCGCGCCGTCCGGTCCAGGTTGTCGTGGCCGCCGAGACCGCCCTCGTGCGTGCCGTCGGGCCGTACCAGCAGGGCCCTGCCCAGAAGCTCGCGCGGGCCGCGGGCGACCCGCGCGAGGGCGGTCGGCTCGCCGCGTACGGCGGCTGCCAGCGCCGGCCCGAGCGCCGCCGGGGCGGGCGAGCCCGCCCCGACCGGCGTGACCAGGACGTCGATGGTCCCGCCGCAGGTCAGCCCCACGGCGAAGGCGTCCTCGTCGCTGTAGCCGAACCGTTCGGTGACGCTCTCCCCGGTGCGCAGGGACTCGAGGCACAGGTCGTACACCGCGCCTTCCACGCAGCCGCCGGACACGGAGCCGACGACGGTGCCCGCGCCGTCCACGGCGAGCGCGGCGCCGGGGCCGCGAGGCGCGCTGCCGCCGACGGCCACCACGGTGGCGACGGCGAACTCGCGGCCCTCGGCGGCCCACCGGTTCAGCTCCTCGGCGATGTCAAGCATCCACCGCTCCCCCGGCGGCCGTCAGCACACGGCTGGGACGGATGGGCAGACTGCGGTGCCGCACCCCGGTCGCGTGCCAGACCGCGTTGGCGACGGCCGCGGCGGCGCCCACGATGCCGATCTCCCCGATGCCCTTGATGCCGACCGGGTCGTCCGGGTCGGGGTCCGGCACCCAGTCCGCCTCGATGAGCGGTACGTCGGCGTTCGTGGCCACGTGATAGCCGGCCAGGTCGGGTCCCACATGGCCGCCCGAGGCCCGGTCGCGGACCGCCTCCTCGTGCAGGGCCATGGAGATGCCCCAGACCATGCCGCCGAGGAACTGGCCGCGCGCGGTGAGCGGGTTGACGATCCGGCCCGCCGCGAAGATGCCGAGCATGCGCCGGACGCGCACCTCGCCGGTGGCGGTGTCGACGGCCACCTCGGCGAACTGCGCTCCGAAGGAGTGGCGTTCCTTCTGTGCGAGGGCCGCGACGGCGGCGGTGGTGTCGGACCGCACCGTGATGCCCTCCGGCGGGATGTCGCCGGCCAGGGCGAGCCGCTCGCGCAGTTCGCCGGCCGCCGCCGTGACGGCCCAGGCCCAGGAACGGGTGCCCATGGAACCTCCGGCGATCATCGCGGGCCCGAAGGCGCTGTCCCCGATGCGCACCCGGACCCGGTCCGTCGGCACCCCCAGTGCGTCGGCGGCGACCAGGGTGAGCGCGGTACGGGCGCCGGTGCCGATGTCGGCCGCGGCGATCCGCACGGTGAAGGTGCCGTCGGCCAGGGCGGTCACGGTCGCCGTGGAGGGTGCCGCCCCGGCCGGGAAGGACGCCGCGGCCGTGCCGGTGCCAAGGAGCCAGCGGCCGTCGCGGCGCAGACCGGGACGGGGGTCCCGGTCCGCCCAGCCGAACCTGCGGGCGCCCTCGAGGAGGCAGGCGCGCAGATTGCGGCCGGCGAAAGGGAGGCCGGAGACCGGTCCCCTCTCGGGTTCGTTGCGCAGGCGCAGCTCGATCGGGTCGATGCCGCACTTCTCGGCGAGTTCGTCGAGCGCCGCCTCCAGGGCGAACGACCCCGGCGCCTCGCCGGGCGCGCGCATCCAGGTCGGCGTGGGCATGTCGAGCGGTACGACGCGGTTGGCCGTGTGATGGGCGTCGGCGTCGTACATCACCCGGGCCACCCCGGCGCTCGGCTCGACGAAGTCGTGCACGGTGGAGGTGAGGCTCTGGGACCGGTGCTCCAGTGCGCGCAGCCGTCCGTCGGCGTCGGCGCCGAGCCGGATCCGCTGGACGGTGGGGCTGCGGTAACCCGCGAGTGAGAACATCTGCCGGCGGGTCAGGACGACCCGCACCGGCCGCCGCAGCACCTTGGCGGCCATCACGGCGGCCACCTGGGGGACGCGGACGCCCTTGCTGCCGAAGCCGCCGCCGACGTGCTCGGAGCGTACCCGGACCGAGGCGGGGTCCAGCGAGAACAGGTTGGCCAGCTCGCCCACGACCCAGGTGGCGCCCTGGTTGGAGTCGACCACCTCGAGGCGGTCGCCGTCCCAGCGGGCGGTCGCCGCGTGCGGTTCCATCGGGTTGTGGTGCTCTTCGGGGGTGGTGTACTCGACGTCCACGACGACGGCGGACGCGGCGAGCCGGGCCTCGAGGTCCCCCTTGGCCGTCACCGCCGGCATGTGTCCGTCCACGGCGCGGGCGTCCGGGTGTTCGGCTGTGAAGTCGACGTCGTGGGGCTGCTGTTCGTAGTGCACGACGAGCGCTTCGGCCGCCTCCCTGGCCTGCTCGGGCGTTTCGGCGACGACGAGCGCCACCGGCCAGCCCAGGTACGGCACCCGGTCGTGCTGGAAGACGGCGCAGGTCGGATCCGGCTTGCCCAGCAGGCCGACGTAGTCGGTCGTGAGCCGTGGGGCGTTGCGGTGGTCCAGGACGGCGACCACGCCCGGCATGGCGAGCACGGGAGCGGTGTCGATGGCTCGGATGCGCCCTCGGGCGATGGTGGACAGCACCAGCCAGCCGTGGGCGAGGCCGTCGAAGGGGAGGTCAGCGGCGTAGCGTGCCACCCCGGTGACCTTGTCGCGGCCCTCCACCCGGGTGTGCGGGGTACCGGCGGCGGAACCGGCGGTCCTGCTCCTGGTCGTGGCGGTGGTCATCGGACGGCCTCCTCGGCGAGTTCGGTGAGCGTGGCCACCACGAGGTGGTGCATCAGGGGCACCTTGTGCCCGTTGTGCGGCAGGGGCCGTGCGGCCGCCAGTTCGGCGGCCGCCGCCGCCGCGAAGGTCTCGGCGTCGGCCGGCGCGCCGGCCAGTACCGTCTCCGCGGCGCGGGCACGCCAGGGCCGGGAGGCGACCGCGCCGAGGGCGAGGCGCACGTCCTGGACGACGCCGTCGCGCACGTCGAGAGCGGCGGCGACCGCGCCGATGGCGAACGCGTACGAGGCGCGTTCGCGCACCTTGCGGTAGCGCGAGCGGGCGGCGACCGGGGCGGGCGGCAGGGTGACGGCGGTGATCAGCGCGCCCGGCGGCAGGGCGGTCTCCCGGTGCGGGGTGTCGCCCACCGGAAGGTAGAAGGCGCCGATCGGGGACTCGCCCGGGCCGTCGGCGGTCTCATAGTGGACGACCGCGTCGAAGGCGGTCAGGGCGACGGCCATGTCCGAGGGGTGCAGGGCCACGCAGTGGTCGGTGGCGCCCAGGATCGCGTGGTTGTGGTGCTCACCCTCGACGGCGGGGCAACCGCTGCCGGGCACACGCTTGTTGCACGGCCTGGTCACGTCGGTGAAGTAGCCGCAGCGGGTGCGCTGCAGCAGGTTCCCGCCGACCGTGGCCATGTTGCGCAGCTGCCCGGACGCACCGGCCAGCACCGCCTGCGCCAACGCCGGGTAGCGGCCGCGCACTTCGGGGTGGGAGGCCAGGTCGCTGTTGGTGACGGTCGCACCGATGCGCAGGCCGCCGTCCCACGTCGGCTCGATGCGGTCCAGCGGGAGGTTCCGCACGTCGACGAGGCGGGCGGGACGTTCGACGCCGGCCTTCATCAGGTCGACGAGGTTGGTGCCCCCGGCCAGGAAGCGCGCGTCGGGATCGGTCCCGAGCACGGCGACCGCGCCGGCCACGTCCGAGGCCCTGTGGTAGCCGAACTCCTTCACGCCACGGCCTCCGTCTTCCCCGCGGCCTTCTGCGCCGCCGCCCGGGCGACCGCCTCGACGATCGACACGTACGCGCCGCAGCGGCACAGGTTGCCGCTCATCCGCTCCCGGATCTCCTCGGCGGACAGCGGTGGCGGCCCGGACTCGGGCCGCAGGTCGCCGGTGGCGGCGCTCGGCCAGCCGGCCGCGTGCTCCTCGAGCACCGCGATCGCGGAGCAGATCTGCCCGGGCGTGCAGTACCCGCACTGGAAGCCGTCCAGGTCGAGGAAGGCCTGCTGCACCGGGTGCAGCCGGTCGCCCTCGGCGACGCCCTCGATGGTGGTGATCTCGCGTCCCTCGGCCGCCACGGCCAGCTGCAGGCAGGCCACGGACCGGCGGCCGTCCAGCAGGACGGTGCAGGCGCCGCACTGCCCCTGGTCGCAGCCCTTCTTGGTGCCGGTCAGGTCGAGCCGCTCGCGGAGTGCGTCGAGCAGGGTGGTGCGGTGGTCGACGGATAACGTGTATTTCTCGCCGTTGACGTTCAGGGTGATGGCACTGGACGTCGATGAGGCCATGAGCAGCTTCTTTCGCTTTTCCGGAACAGGAAGGACGAATCCGGCAGCCGGACCGGCCGGGTGTCGGAGGGGCGGCGTCGCACCAGGCGACGACGCTTCGGCAAAGGGCACGTCCACGGCTATGGTGGACCGGACCGGACAGGTGTCCGTTACTGCAGGAAACCTAACGGACAGCTGTCCGGTTAGCAAGGACCGGGTTCGGCCGCGAACCTCGAGGAGGACGGGTGCAGCAGAAGAGGGACGCACCTCTGCGCTCGGACGCGCAACGCAACCGCGAGCGCATCCTGGAAGTCGCGCTGGCCGAGCTGACACGGAACGCGCACGCCCCGCTGAGTGCGATCGCCAGGAAGGCGGGCGTCGGGCAGGGCACGTTCTACCGCAACTTCCCCAACCGCGAGGCCCTCGTCCTCGAGATCTACCGCCACGAGATGCGGCAGGTCGCCGACAGCGCGGCCGGGTTGCTCCGGGACCGGACACCCGACCGGGCCCTGCGCGCGTGGATGGACCGGCTCGCCGAGTTCGCCATGACCAAGGCCGGCCTGGCCGACGCGATACGCCAGGCGACCAGCGCGCCGGGAAGTCCCGGCAAGCCGGCCCCGACCCCGGTGACCTCCGCGGCCGAACTCCTGCTGCGCGCCTGCGAGCAGGCCGGCACCATCCGCCCGGGAGTGACCGGGGACGACTTTCTCCTCGCCATCGCGGGCCTGTGGCAGATCGACTCCCAGGACGGCTGGCGGTCACGTGCCACCCGGCTGCTGGACCTCGTCATGGACGGCCTGCGCGCGGGAGCGCCGGGAACCACCGTGACGCCCCCGGACGCGCCCCGGGGACAGCGGCAGGACCCGCCGCCGCCCGACTGACGCTCGACGACGTCCTGGCGGGCGGCGTGGCCGCCGGCGTCACGGCCCGTCACCCAGGTCGGACCGTTCAGGGGGTGGGGATGCCCGCCGGGCGGAGCGGGCCCCCGAGGCGGACCGGTACGCCCGGCGAGTACAGCACGCTGACCGGCGCGCCGGCAGGTGCCGGCAGTCCGGCGGCCGCGAGCAGATTCTCCTCGCAGACGAGCAGCTCGGCGCGGTGCAGGGGCCAGCGCGGATGGTGATTGGGCAGATAGGAGGCATTGCCGAAGAACGAGTTGTGCATGCCCCAGCGGGCGGTGAGGAAGTGCTCCAGCTCCGTCGGACGCTCGATGCGTTCGCCCCTGCGTACGGTGATACGGCTGTACGCTCCCCGCGGACCGGGCCAGCGCCGGGAGCTGGTGTAGGTGACGGTGTCCTCGGTGGCTCGGACCCTCATCCGCGACCAGAGGTAGGGCAGCCGGAAGCCGATCCGTCCCGTCACCACGGGGATCAGCCGGGCGGCGTCCATGGACCGGAAGACGACACCGCGCCGGCCGTGCGCGTCGACGGAGTACAGGCGGACGTTCGTTTCGGGGAACGACCCCAGGTACGGCACGCCGGGCAGCCGCAGCCACCCCACCCGGTGCATGCGGAAGGCGACGAGCCCGACGTAGGTGACCCCGTCGTACGTGTCGGGAACGGTCCCCCCGGGCAGGAGCTCCGCCACCGCGTCCGGTGCTACGGCCCAGTGGACGAAGCACAGGTCCAGCCACTGCTGGGTGAGGAGCGGGGCGGGTATGGCGCTCGGGGCGTCGGGGGTGACGGGCGTCGGCTGCTGCACGGTGCCAGGATGGCAGAGCCGGATCCGGCGGCGGGCTACCCCTGGGAGCGGGTGGCGCCGAAGTGGGTCTCGTGCGACCAGATGTGCGTGCACGAGGGGCACTGCAGGTGCAGGAGGCTGCCGGTGTGGGACAGCAGGTAGCGCCAGTGCTCGGAGCACGTACGCCCCTGCTCGCAGGTGGCGCACCCGCGGTGGTCAGCGCAGTTCGGGCAGTCCACCCAGGCCCGGCGGCCGATGTCGGCCTGCGGGTCAAGCGGCAGCATCGCCGCCCCCTCGCCTGGGGAGCACACCGGCCGCGACCAGTTCGTCGTACAGGCGCTGCTGCTCCTCGCTGAGGCCGGAGTACAGCAGCTCGTTCGCCTCCTCCTCGCCGCGCAGCGCCGCGGCCGGGTCCCAGCCGGGGCCGAGAGCGGACATGACATGGGTTCGCCGGAGCATTTCGTGCGAGCTCAGGTCGACGGCGAATTCGACCGGTGCGGACAGTGCGGAGCTGTCGGGGCCTGGAGAGGACATATCACCGAACCTAGGAAGGCCCCCAGGGCCGGGGCAAGAGCAGGTGGGAGAAGTCACAGCAGGTCAGCGACGCGTCGGCAGCCGCCTGCCCCGGCACCGGGCGGGCTTCGGATGCCGGTGACGGACGCCGCCGAGGAGCAGCGGGCGGCACCGGTGGGCCTGCTCGGCAGACGCAGGGGGCGGGCCGCCGAACATGCCGCTGAGTGGAGCAATCACCGGTGTGCCGGGACGCGGGACGGCAGGCTGGACCTCTTGTGGAGACCGTGTGCCAGGAGTCCCGTGTGCGCAGGCCGCATGAGCCGAGCCGTCAGGCATGTCGTCCGCCCGCCGCCCGGAGGGCGGACGCGTCCGGGAGCGCCGGGTGAGGCACGGGCACGCTTCGCGCGCGGAGCGGCGCGACTCCCCGGCGGGCAGCACCGCCCGGACCCGGCTGCCCGCTCCCCCGGCATGGCTGCGCCGGCTTCCGGTGCTGTACGTGGCGGGCCTGCTGGTCCTCGAACCCGTGACGCCCGTGGACTGGCCGGTGAGCTTCCTGCTCATCGCGCTGCCTCTGGTGGCCGCCTTCGCCCACGGGCCCGTCGTCGTCGGCTGCACCACGGTGTTCGCCGTCCTCTTCGAAGGCGTGCTGGCCGGCACCCCCTGCTGTGCGGGCCGCTCCGTGGGCTACCTGTGGGACCGCCATTACGTGGCCGCCTACCTGTGCACCGCCCTGGTGGGCGCCCTCGGCACCGTCCTGGCCGCTCATCGCATCCACCGCGAGCGCACGCTCGCCGACGTGCGCTTCGTCGCCGACATCGCCCAGCGTGTCCTGCTCAGACCCGTTCCGCACCGGATCGGCGGCCTCCGGCTGGAGGGCTTCTACCTGTCTGCCGCCGCGGAGGCACGGATCGGCGGGGACCTCTACGAGGCCGTGCCCACCGCGTACGGTGTCCGGCTGCTCATCGGGGACGTCCGCGGCAAGGGCCTGCTCGCGGTCGAGACCGCGGCCGCGCTGCTGGGCGCGTTCCGCGAGGCGGCCCACGACGAGCCCGATCTGCCCGCCCTGGCCGCCCGCCTGGAGACGAGCATGTCCCGCAGGGCGACGCAGGTCAACGGGAGCGAGGCGAGCGAACGGTTCGTCACCGCCGTCTTCGCCGAGCTCCCCGCCGACGGCCGCCACGTCCGCGTCGTCAACTGCGGCCATCCGCCCCCCGTGCTCATCCGCGCCGACGAGGTGCTCGAACTCGACCGTGGCCGGTCGGCTCCGCCGCTGAACCTCGGCATGCTCGTGGGCGCGCCTTACCACGTCGACACCTACCCCGTCCGCCCCGGCGACCAGCTCCTGCTCTACACGGACGGCATCACGGAGACCCGCGACCCGGCCGGCGCCTTCTACCCCCTCCTGAAGCGCCTGCGCTCCTGGGGACCCATGCCGCCCCGGGAGCTCCTGGACCGCCTCCACCACGACCTGCTCGCCTACAGCCACAACCGCCTCGACGACGACATCGCGGCCCTCACCGCCTGGCTCCCGCCCGGCACCCCGGACCCCTGACCCCGCCCGCCGGGCCCCCCGCCGCCGCCCCGGCGCGTCGCCTCTAGGCTTGGCCCGTGACCAGCTTCGATCAGGCAGGCAGCGTTCCCAGGCCGCAGTCACTGATGCTGAGTTTCTTCGGCATCCACGTCCTCGGCCGGGACACCGCCCTGTCGTCCAGCAGCCTGATCGACGTGTTCGCACAGGCCGGGATCACCGAAGAGGCCGTACGGTCCACGCTCACCCGGATGGTCAAGCGCGGTCTGCTGGAGCGGCACCGGCGGGGCCGCAAGACGTACTTCGGCCTGACGCCACGCGCCGTGGACGTTCTGCAGGAGGGGCACGACCGGATCTGGCACACCGGGGCGGTCAACCGGACCTGGGACGGCACCTGGACCCTGGTGGGCTTCTCGCTGCCGGAGGCCTGGCGCAGCGAGCGGCACGACCTGCGGTCCAGGCTGGTGTGGAACGGGTTCGGCCCGCTGCAGAACGGCCTCTGGGTGGCGCCCGGCACGGTGGACGTGCCCGAGGTGGTGGCGGGGCTCGGCCTCGATCCGTATCTGCGGGTGTTCCGGGGGGCAGTGGCCGGGGCGCCGACCGAGGCACGGACCGTGCTCAGGAGCGCGTTCGACGTCGAGGCCATCGCCAAGGGCTACGAGGAGTTCCTCGCCCGCTGGGGCGCGGACGCCGAGGCCCCGGACGATGGCGGCGAACCAGACGCGCTGGTACGGCAGTTGCTGTTGCACACCGACTGGCTGGGGCAGGTGCGCCAGGACCCGCATCTGCCCGCCGAGCATCTGCCCGAGGACTGGCCCGCCGGACGGGCCGAGCACGTGTTCCGGACGTTGGCGCGGCGCTACGAGGAGCCGGCCCGGCGGCAGGCGGCCGACACCCTGGACATGATCACCCCGGGCGCGGCGCAGGAGTAGGTCCCCGCACACGACAGCCGGGCCCGCAGCCGAGTTCAGGCACGGGCCCGCGTCGGCGTGCCCGTGTGCCCGCGCACCGCTCGCGCGTCGATCGACATTGGGCATTCTATTGACCGTGGTCGAAAAACTGCCCTACATTCACCCGCACATCCGCCGCTCACCCCGCACCGCCGCCCAAAGGGGAGCCCACGTGCCCACTGCAACGACCACGAACTCCGACGCCACCGTCCGCGGACCCTCCGGGGGGCTGCCCGTCGGCACCCTCGTCGCCGGCTGTTTCGCCGTCTGCCTGGCCCAGATCGCCCTCGCGATGCCGGCCACCCTCAACGGCCTCTTCCAGGAGGACCTGCACCCCGTCGGCTCACAACTGACGTGGATCTCGGACGCGTTCCTGTTGCCCGTCACCGTCCTGGAGCTGACCTTCGGCGTCCTCGGTGACCTCTTCGGACGCAAGCGGCTGCTGGTCGGCGGTGGCGCCCTGCTCGTCGTGGGTGAGGTCGTGGCCGCCGCGAGCAACGGCATCCACCTGCTCTGGGTCGGACAGATCATCGCGGGCCTGGGGGCCGCGGCCCTGTTCCCGACCTCGCTCGCCGTGATCGCCGCGGGAACGCACACGACCCGTGACCGGGCCAGGGCGATCACCATGTGGGCCGCCGCCCTGTCCAGCGGCGGATTCGTCGCACCCGTACTCGGTGGCATCACCGGCACCTACGGTTCCTGGCGCTGGGCCTTCGTCGTCGTCGCCGGACTGGCGCTGGTCAGCACACTGCTCAGCCAGCTGACGGCGCAGAACTCCAGCGCCCCCGAGGGGCGTTCCCTCGACCTCGCCGGGCAGATCACCATCGGCGTCGGCCTGTTCGCCCTGCTGTACGCGGTGATCCAGGGCCCGGCGGACGGCTGGACCGCGACACCGGTGGTGATCGCGTACGTCGTGGCCGCCGTCTTCATCGGGCTGTTCCTCGTCGCCGAACGACGCGCCGTCTCCCCGCTGCTGCGCCTGGACCTGTTCACCAACCGGGCCTTCGCGGTGGCGTCGTTCGTGGCCGTGGTCGGCATGTTCGCCTTCCTGGGCACCGCCTACGCCACCAGCATCCGGCTCGGTCCCATCCAGCACCAGAGCCCGTTGCGCGGCTCCTTCGCCTTCGTCCTGCTCAACTCCGCGGCCCTGCTGCTGATGCCGCTGGTCTCACGGCTGCTGGAGCGGGTGAGCGCACGCTGGGTGCTCGGCTCCGGCCTGGCGCTGATGGCCGCGGGAGACTTCGTCGCCGCCACCCTGTCCGTCGACGACCGTGCCCTGACCTCCCTCATCCTCCCCCTCGGCCTGGTCGGCATCGGTTTCGCGCTCACCGTCTCCTCCATCACCGCCACCGCCGTCAACACGGTGGAGGTGCACTACGCGGGGATGGCCAGCGCGTCCACGAGCCTGCTGCGCGACTTCGGCTTCACGCTCGGCCCCGCCGTCATCGGGGCGGTCGCGCTCAGCCACGCCGCCGACGAGTTCAACCGGAAGCTGGCCGCCTCCGGTCTCGGCGCCCAGGTCAAGGCGGCGGCCGGCCAGGTCGCGGCCGAAGGCGGCCCACTCGCCGTCAACTCGGTCCCGCCGGCCTCCCCTCCCGGAGGTGCCGCCCCCCTCGCCCTGGAAGCCCTGGGCAACGGATACACCATCGGCTACGTCGTCTGCGGCATCGCCGCCCTCGCCTGCTGCCTCCTCAGCCTGGTCGCCCTGCGCGGCAGGAGCGGGGAGGAACAGGCCATGGCCGGCATCGCCGGGGAGGAGGAGCACGCGGCGGCCTGAGCATCACTCACCGCACCCGCGACAGCGACGCGGCCCGTCACCGGAGGCGGCCCGTTCCGAGGAGACCGGTTCTTCGGAGCGCGCCGCCGGTGCGCCCGGTGTTCAGCCGGCCTTGCGCGCCACGCCCCCGTAGAAGCCGATCTCGGCGGACCGGGCCGGTGGCGGGGTGTCCGGGCGCCAGAACGGGACCTGGGTCACGCCGGGCTCGACCAGTTCGAAGCCGTCGAAGAAGCGCTCGACCTCGGCGCGGGACCGCAGGTTCATGGTGGCGGTGGCGTTCTTGTAGACGGCCTGGGCATCGCTGCGGTCGGCGAAGTCGCCCGTGGCGTGCGACAGCACCAGGAAGCTGCCGGCCGGCAGCGCGTCGCGCAGGGTGGCCACGATCCGCCCGGGATCCTCGGCATCGGTGACGAAGTGCAGGACGGCGACGAGGAGCAGGGCGACGGGCTCGTCGAAGTCGATGACCTGGCGGACCTCGGGGTGGTCCAGGACGGCCTGCGGGTCACGCAGGTCGCCGAGCACGATGCTGGTCGTGCCGGAGCGGCTGAGCAGCGCGTTGCCGTGTGCGCTCACGATGGGGTCGTTGTCGACGTACGCCACGCGCACGTCCGGCACCGCCTCCTGGGCGATCTCGTGCACGTTCGGCGAGGTGGGCAGCCCGGTGCCGATGTCGAGGATCTGACGGACGCCGCCGGCCACCACGTACCGGACGGCGCGGCGCAGGAAGGCGCGGTTGGCCTGCACACCGATGCGCACCTCGGGCGCCAGGGCGGCGAGCGTGTCGCCGGCCTCACGGTCCACGTCGTAGTTGTCCTTGCCCCCCAGCAGGTAGTCGTAGATCCGCGCAGGGTGCGGCCTGCTCGTGTCGATCTCCTGCGTGGGGAAGCCGTCCTGCGTCACGCTGCGCTCCTCTCGGGGGACCGCGCACCACGGCCCCGTTGCCCGCGACCGGGTCACGACAGTTTCCCACATCAACTACCGCACTCATGCCGGGAGTTCCCGGGCGCCTCCGGGAACTCCCGTGACTGTTCGTCCCGGAATTGTCCGTGGTTCGTAACAGGCGGATCCTTCGGCGGCCGTCCTCCGTCCTGACGAATGCACGAGGTCGGCGGACAGGTGAGGGCGGGACGGGCATGGGACGACGTGGTGGCGGACGGGGATGGCACGGCAGGGTGTTCGCGGCGGCGGTCGGCGTGACGGCGCTGGCCGCCGTGACCTCCGCGTGGACCGCGCAGGCCGGTTCGGTCGGGACGCAGGCCGCGCGCAAGGGTGCCTCGCACCACGGCCCGGCGGAAAAGCCGGTGGCGGTGGACATCGCCCACGCCTCCGACCGCGGCGCCCGGGGGGTGAACATCACCATCGACGACGGACCCGACCCGGCGTGGACGCCCCAGGTGCTGCGGGTGCTGAAGGACAACGGTGTGAAGGCCACGTTCTGCATGGTGGGCACGCAGGCCCAGGCTCACCCCGACCTGGTCAAGGCGGTGGTGGCGGCCGGGCACCGGCTGTGCGACCACACGGTGTCCCACGACACCACCATGGACCGCAAGTCCGAGGCGTACCAGTCACAGCAGATCCTGGACGCCGCGGGGATGATCACCAAGGCCTCCGGTGGTGTCCGGCCGCTGTACTACCGGGCTCCGGGCGGCGCCTTCACCCCCTACAGCCGCAAGCTCGCCGCCTCGCGGGGCATGCGGCCGCTGGGCTGGAACGTCGACTCCAAGGACTTCGAACGTCCCGGGGCGGCCGCGATCACCGCCACCGTGAAGAACGAGATCTCCAACGGCCCGACCCTTCTGTTCCACGACGCGGGCGGCGACCGTTCCCAGACGGTCGCCGCCCTGCGCGAGATCCTGCCCTGGCTGAAGCAGCAGGGCTATTCCTTCGGTTTTCCCGTGCGCTGAGCCCGGAGGGTCACCAGCGGTACCAGCGGCCCTTGCGGCCGCCGGAGTCCGCGGTGCGGACCACGAAGCCCAGCAGCCAGACGACCAGCACGATCACGGCGATCCACCACAGCGCCTTGAGCGCGAATCCCGCGCCGAAGAGGATCAGGGCCAGTAACAGAACGAGAAGCAGGGGAACCATAGTTATCAACCTCCGTGGCTCCTCGTGCCCGGCAATCGGGGGAACACACAGCCGATTCACCTGGTTTCTTCACCACTTCCGCGGGCACCGGCCGGAGCTCCTCCACCGGGTGAGGGATGACGCCACGCGACGCGGCAGCCGTACGCCGCGGTCAGCCCAGTCCCAGGGCGCTCAGGGTCTGCCGGGCCATGTGCGACTCACCGAGGGCGTTGGGGTGGACGGGGACGATGTTCGTGCCGAAGAGGAGCGGTTCGATCCAGCGGGTCCCGGCGGGAGCGCAGGCATCGTGCCCCTCGGACACCTGGGAGAAGTCCACGAAGGTGGCCCCGCTCTCCTCGGCGGCACGCTCGACCACGGCGTTGAGGTGCGCCTGTATGCCGCGCAGGTAGGGCACGTCGCCCGCGGCGACCGGCAGCTTCGCGTAGCAGGACGGGTCGGCGGTGGCGGGCACGATCCACGGGTAACCGAGCACCGCCACGTCGGCGTCGGGCGCCGCGGCGCGGACGCTGCGCAGGGCCGCCTTCAGCGCGGGGTAGGTCTTGGCGTCGATCTGGTCGTCGAACGAGCTGCCGTTGTGGTCCTTGCAGGGGCTGCCCCGGCCGCCGCTGAGGACGCCGGCCGTGCCGCAGGCCAGCACGGCGTTGATGAAGGTGCCGTTGTCGTTGCCGCCGATCGTGAGTGTCACCAGGCCGGTGTCCGGGCCGAGGGCGTCGGTCTGCGGCGGTACTCCGGGGTACTGGGACTCGGTGAAGTCCTTGGTCTGCGCGGCACCGCAGCTGACGTCCGTCAGGACGGCGCCGGTCCCGGCGGCGACGAGATGGGGGTAGTTCGCGGTGGAGCGCAGGCACAGCGGGTCGGTGACGTCGACGGGCAGCACTCCGGAGGCGGCGCTGTAGCTGTCGCCCAGGGCGGCGTACCGCAGGGGTGCGGTGGCGTGCGCGGCGGGGGCCGTGAGGCTCAGGGTGACGGCGCCCAGCGCCGCTATTGACGAGGCCATGACATGGCGGAGGACAGGCATCGGCGTGTGCTCTCTTCTCGGGAAACCGGTCTCGGGAGGGTGGACGCGGCGACTGCGGGCGTGGCGGTGCCCGCAGGCTTGCCGATGGCGGCAGTTCGGCGGCTCGAGCAGGGAAATGCCGAGGGTCGCGGGGGCGGACCGCACGGACCTACTGATAGGTAATGTGCGCCCACTCGGACACCGCGTCAATGTCGCCGACCGTACTTCTTTCCCTCCCGGACACACGGCGTGGCGCATCGACGAAAGGGCCGGTCTCCGGGGTGTGCCCCCGCAGACCGGCCCGTGGCCCGTTCGGACCGGCTGGGTCAGCCGGTCACGAGCAGCCCCTCGCGCAGCCTGGCCAGGGTGCGCGAGAGCAGACGGGAGACGTGCATCTGGGAGCAGCCGAGGCGCTCACCGATCTGAGCCTGGGTCAGCTCCTCGACGAAGCGCCAGTGCAGGATCCGCCGATCACGTTCGTCGAGGGAGGCGATCAGCGGGGCCAGGGCGTGGAAGTCCTCCACGAGCCCGAGCGCCGCGTCCTCGGAACCGATGAAGTCGGCCAGTACGCTCTCGCCGTCCTCGCTGCTGTTGATCGTGGCGTCGAGCGAGGAGGCGCTGTAACCGTTGGAGGCCAGCCGGGCCTCGACGACCTCTTCCTCGCTCAGGCTCATCAGCTCCGCCAGCTCCTTGGCGGTGGGCGTCCGGCCCATGCGGCTGCGCAGTTCCTCGGTGGCGCGCGCCAGCTGGACGCGGGCCTCCTGCAACCGGCGGGGCACGTGCACCGCCCAGGAGGTGTCCCGGAAGAACCGCTTGATCTCCCCCACGATGTACGGCACCGCGAACGAGGTGAACTCCACCTCCCGCGACAACTCGAACCGGTCGATCGCCTTGATCAGCCCGATCATCCCGACCTGGACGATGTCCTCCATCTCCTCCGGGCCACGGCTGCGGAAGCGGCCGGCCGCGAAGCGGACGAGGGACATGTTCATCTCGATCAGTGTGTTGCGCGCGTACTGGTACTCGGGGGTGCCCTCCTCGAGGACCGCCAGCCGGTCGAAGAAGAGCCGGGAGAGCACACGTGCGTCCTTCGGCCGCACGGCGGTCGGCTCGGCGATCTCCGGCAGTCCTGCCGCTGCCTGCCGGCCGGCGTTCCTGACCGTGGCGACCGTCATCATGCCTCTTCCCCCGTCGGTGTGTCCGACGTGTGTTCGTAGTGCGGATGAGCGGCGGCTACCCGAGCCCGCTCCGGATATGCAGCGCGCTGACCCGTTCGGTGATTACCGGGCACGACTCACAGCCAAACGGGTGTACTCGCCCGTATCATCTGTCGCCCGAAGAGACTTGGTGTGTCGCCCGAAGAGACGCGCTCACCGGTCACGACCCGAGGAGAGTGCCGCAACATGCCCGAGAACACGGCTCCGGCCACCGAACTGACGTCGCAGTATCTCACCAAAGTAGCCACCGACCTCGAGCAGAACGTCAAGGAGCAGGAGCGCGTCAGCGCGGAAATCACCGCGCTGCAGGAGCAGTTGGTCGTACTGCAGCACGACCACACGGTGCTCGTGAACATGCGGCAGGCCCTCGGCACGACCGCGGTGCCCCCGCAAAGGGCCGCCGGATCCGACACGGCGGCCCAGGCCGAGGCGCGTACGGCGGAGCCGGCCGCCGCGGAGCCGGCCGCCAAGGACCCGGCCAAGGGGACACGCGGCAAGGACGCCACCACCGGCCGGGGGCGGCGCAAGACCGCGGCGAAGCCGGTCACCAAGAAGCCGGCCACGGCCTCCCCGGCCGCCAAGAAGTCGCCGGCCACGTCCCCCGCCGCCAAGAACACCAAGAAGTCGGCTGCCGCCCCGGCGGCCGCCAAGAAGCCGTCGGCCACTGCCCCGGACGCCCAGTCGTCACAGCCCAAGCTGATCGAGCTCGTCCGCGCCCAGCTCGCCGAGCAGAAGGAACCCCGTTCCGCGGCGGAGGTCGCAACCGCCCTCGGTGAAGCCCATCCCGGACGGGACGTCAAGGTGACGGTCGTACGCTCCACCCTCGAGAACCTCGTCGCCAGGAACCAGGCCCAGCGCACCAAGCAGGGCACGTCCGTCTACTACACCCCCACCGAAACGGCGCCGGAGACGAAGGCCACCGACAGCGACGACCAGCCCGCACCGGCCGGCGCCTGACCTGCCCGGAGGGTCGGGTTCTGCACGTGGGATCTCGGCAGTCGCCTGGTACGACCACCATGAGTCCAGGCGGCGCCCGAGACCGCACGGCACCTGACCCGGCACCGCGGCCACCGCCCGGCACATCGCGGCGTGGGCCGTGGACACCTTCGCGCCGCTCGTCGACCGCGCGCGGTTCGGGACGGGAGGCACGGACACGGCCGGCACACGCGGGAGCAACGGCTGCCGACGGGACACAGAGTCACTGACGTCTGGCGCGGGGGTGCGGGAGCTGCTTGCGCGTGCTGCGCCAGCTCGACCGCGCCAGCTCGACCACGTTGCCCCACTCACGGCGCACCTCGTGCTCCGACGGCCTCTCGCCCCGCTGGATGCGAACGAACTCGTCGCGCACTTCCCGTCCCACCGCCGCGGACAGCACGACCCCGAGCATGACCGCGAAGAGGGCCGAGATCATCGCGAAGACGGCGCCCACGGTCCCGTAGCGTGCGGCGTACGTGTTGAACAGCCGGGGCAGGGAGACGGACGCCCACATCGAGTAGGCACCGGTCAGCACGGCCGCCACGACCGCGAAGGGCAGCAGGTCCCTCCTGCCGATCCGCTTGGCGGACAGGAGCCGGCCGCTCCAGACGAGGAAGACCGTGGTCACCGGAACCCCGCACACCGCCTCCGGCAGCCCCAGCCACCCCGAGGGCAGGATCGCGTAGATCCAGCCGAGGACCGTCGTGTAGACGATGACGGACAGCAGCCACTCGAGACCGTTCCGCGTGTTGCGCACGCCGAGCGCCTTGAGGTCCCAGGTCTGCTCGAACAGCCGCTGTGCCGCGCGCGCGAAGCTGAGGGAGGAGATCACCAGGAACACGGCCCCGACGGCACCGATGCTCTCGGAATCGCCACCTGGGGAGGAGAAGAGGTCCTTGACCGCTGCGGCACCGTCACCGGTGAGACCCAGCCGGTCGACGATCTCGTCAGCGAGGTCGGTTCCCACCGTGCCACCGAGCACGGCGCCGACCAGGATCGCGAGCGGGATCAGGGCGGTCAGGGCACTGGAGGCCAGGGACATCGAACGGTCGAATCCCGCGATCCGCTGGAACCGGTAGAGCACACGCAGGGCGAACGCCGGGCGCAGCCAGAACGTCAGTGCCCGGTAGACGCGTTCGCGGTGGATCACGCCGCGAGCCTAACGGGCGGTCGGCCGGCGGCCACCGAGGACGCGGGGCGGCTCACCCTGATGCTCGGAAGACGGGTGAGCGGGTCGGCGGAAGGGCAGGTCGACCGCCATGGGCGCTGTTCATGATGATGAACGTCAATCATGTGCACGTCTATTGACGCGCACATGGCGTAAGTCTAGCTTCTGAGAAAGCGCTTTCTGTGCTGTTGTCCACGCCTTGGGCGCAGCCAGCGTTCACGTACTCGAACCGACCCACGTTGCCACACAGCCTGGAGACGAACGATGCACCTCAAACCAGTCATCGCGTCCGTCGGCCTGCTGGCCGGCACCCTCGTCGCACTGTCCGGCACCACCGTGCAGGCGCTCGAGGTGCAGACCAGCAGCAGCACGACCCCACTGGCGAGCGGCGCGCTCTACGTGGCGCCGAACGGCACCGACGGCGCGGCCGGAACGCAGTCGGCGCCGACCACGCTCACCTCGGCGATCAGCCGGGTCGCCTCCGGCGGGACGATCTACCTGCGCGGCGGGACGTACAACCTCGCGTCGACGGTCACCGTCCCGGTCGGCGCCGACGGCACCTCCAGTGCCCGCACCACCCTGTCCGCCTACCCGGGCGAGACCCCGGTGCTGGACTTCTCGGCCCAGAGCGAGAGTTCGTCCAACCGCGGGCTCCAGCTGAACGCCTCGTACTGGCACGTCTACGGCGTCACCGTGGAGCACGCCGGTGACAACGGGATCTACGTCGGCGGCAGCAACAACGTCATCGAGCGCACCGTGACGGCGTACAACCGCGACACGGGACTGCAGCTCGGCCGGATCTCCTCCAGCACGCCGAGCAGCCAGTGGCCGTCCAACAACCTGATCGTGAGCGCCGAGTCGCACGACAACGCCGACTCCGACGGCGAGGACGCCGACGGCTTCGCGGCCAAGCTCACCACCGGCACCGGGAACGTCTTCCGCTACGACGTCTCCCACAACAACATCGACGACGGCTGGGACCTTTACACCAAGACCGACACGGGTGCCATCGGCCCGGTGACCATCGAGTACTCGCTCTCCTACAACAACGGCACCCTCTCCGACGGCACCGTGAACGCCAACGGCGACCGCAACGGCTACAAGCTCGGCGGCGACGACATCGCGGTCAACCACGTCGTCCAGCACAGCATCGCCTACCACAACGGGCATCACGGGTTCACCTACAACAGCAACCCCGGCTCGATGACCATCTCGAACAACGTCGGCATCGACAACGCCCAGCGCAACTTCTCGTTCGACGCCGGGACCTCGGTGTTCCGCAACGACACCTCGTGCCGGTTCGCCGTGAAGGGCTCGAACGACAAGACCGTCGGCAACGTGGACAGCTCCGACCAGTTCTGGACCGGCTCCAACGGCTCCCGGTGCTCCGCCTACAGCGGCGCCCTGGGCTGGTCCTACGCCTCCGACGGCCACCTCGTCGTGACCTTCGGCGGGACTCCGGTGACGCCGTAACCCGCTGCTCCGGGCCCGCTCCTCCGGCGCATCCACCCCGTGGATGCGCCGGATACGGGATGCGGATGACCCGGAGGGTGGGCGGAGGGCCCCGGAAGCCGCATAGTCGTCGCACGTGAACGCCGCTGTCCCCGCACAGCCCGCGTCAGGCTTCCGCAGCATGCCGCGCGGCGGCTCCCCGGCGGGCAACGGCATCCACTGGGGGCGGCTGCTGCGTGACGGCCACGTCATGGAGGGGACCATCACCGGGCTCGGTGCCCAGCGCACCCGCTGCGTGGCGGAGAAGGCGGACGCGACGGAGGGGACGTCGTGACCCTGGACCGCACCGATCCCGAGGGCGCCATCGCCGAGGCCGCCAAGCCGTACTCCGACTGGGGACGTTGGGGTGAGGACGAGCGGCTCGGCACCCTCGACTTCCTCACCGAGGACAAGCGGCGCGAGGGCGCCGCGCCTGTGCCTGGGCGGTGACCGCCACCGGGCGCGGTCAGCGCTCCGGCAGCCGGTCGTAGGTCTTGAACGTGTAGGTGGCGTCGTAGGTCATGAGGTTTCCGCTCGTCGCCGGCAGGCCGAGCCTTCGGTTGACGGATGCGGTCAGGGGTCCGCAGTGTGCGGCGGCAGGGGCGGAGAAGGTGTCGTCGTAGGCGGAGAACTTGATCAGCGGCGGGTCCTGGGAGAGCCACTCGGAGGGGCCCGACCGCTTCATGTGGAAGTCGACGGGCGCGTCCGCCCCGATGGTGCAGCTGTGCCGCAGGAGAGGACTCAGGAGGTGGAAGCGCAGACTGAACTGCCCGGTGTAGAAGTCGGATCGGCCGCCGTATTCCGGTTGTATCGCCCAGCCTCCGGGCATGGCGGTCGGCGTGGTGCGCATCGCCCCCCACACCTGCCCGGGGGTGCCGTCCGGCAGCGGGCCCTCCGCGTGCGTCATGGTGATCGGGGCGAGGGCCACGGTGAACCCGCCCATCGTCAGCTCCGGTGCGGCGTGGTGCACTTCGCACCGCCAGCGGCTGGGATCCACGCCGGAGGGAAGGGGCGGGCAGTCATCGAAGCCGGCGGCCGGACGGGCAGTGGCGGTCTGCGCGGCGTGGGCGGTACCCGGTGTGCAGAGGGCCGCGACGCCCAGGAGCGCGGCGGCGCCGGCGGCGCAGGCGGCGGTGCGGCGGGTCGTCGAGCGGGCGGGGCGGAGGTCGGCAGTGGAGTTCGGCATGACGATCATCCTGCCGTTCACCGCTGTGCGGCCACCATCGGTGACACCCCCGGCCGGACCCTGAGAGGACCCTGACGTGATGTCAGGGCCCTCTGCCCGGTACGACTCACGGCAGCGGTGTGCCGCCCGTGGCGTTGAGGACCTCCGCGGTGATGAAGCCGGCCTGCTGGGAGGCGAGATAGACGTACGCCGGTGCGATCTCCACGGGCTGTGCCGGGCGGCCCATCGGGCTCGTCCTGTCTCTCGGGCGGTCGGGACAGCCGTCCGGGTTCCCTGATCCGCTCCGCCGAAAGCACCCTCCTGCCCGGTGCTCCGCCGGTGCTCCGCCGTCACTCGCTCAGTGCTTCCTTCCGTGCTCGGCGGCGCCCGACTTCCCGGGCTTCGCGGGCTCCTTGGGCTGCTTGGGCTGCTCGGGCTTCTTGCCGCCCGGCGGCGCCTTGTGCTCCTTGGGCCGGGACTGCGGCCCGGCTGCCCGCGCCGTCCTTCCCCCGTGGGTCCCGGCCGCCGACCGGTGCGCGGCGGACGGGTACGAGGGGATGCCGGGTTCCGTCGCGGACCGTACGGCGGGTGTCGTCGGGGCGGGGCGTGCCGTCCCGTGCGCCGGTGTCGCGGGCGTGCCGGAGGGCTCGGCCGCCCGGGCCGTCGGTCCATGGCCGTCGGCGCCCGAGGCGGTGCTGACGCCGGACCCTGGCAGGCCCCCGACCGACCCCGTCAGGGCGACGCCGAGCAGCGTGGTCAGCGCGGCCCCGGCCGTGGCCAGGTGCCGCCCGCCGCGCCGCCGCCGGGCGGCCGGGACCCGGCGCGGGGCCGTCACCCTCGTCGGCGGTCCGGGATCGGCGGCGAACACCGGGGCGTGCGCCCGGCCGGCGCCGTACGCCCCGCCCGAGAGGGTGACCCGGGCTCCGCTCAGCGCGGTCAGCGCCTCGGCGCACACGTCCGCAGCGGGGCGTTCACCGGCCTCCTGCGCGGTCATGGCCCGCAACAGGCGGGACAGCTCGCCGCCGAGGGAGGCGGGAATCACCGGGGCGCGGTACAGGCGGGCGATCGCCGCTTCCAGCGGGGCGCCGTCGTACTCCAGTCGTCCCTTGAAACACTCCAGCAGGGTCAGGCCGAGGGCGTAGACGTCCGCGGCGGGCCCCACCTCGCCGCCCGTGACCTGCTCGGGAGCCAGGTACGCCGCGGTGCCCACCAGCGCACCGGTGGTGGTGTGCGCGGTGGCGTCGACCAGCTGGGAGATGCCGAAGTCGGTCAGGTGGGGAGCGCCGGCCTCGTCCATGAGGATGTTGGACGGTTTGACGTCGCGGTGCACCACCCCGGCGCTGTGCACGTGCGCGAGGGCCTCGGCCAGGGCCGCGCCGAGGGCGCAGACATGCGCGCGGGCCAGGATGCCCGAGGCGATGCGGGTGCGCAGCGTCGCGCCCCTGAGGAGCTGCATGACCAGGAAGGGGCGGCCCCTGTCCCGTCCGTAGTCGTGGACGGTGACGAGTCCGGGATGCTGGAGCCGGGCCAGCAGCCGGGCCTCCTCGGCGAAACGTTCCTCCGTCTGTGTCCCGGTGTCCGCACGGAACACCTTGACCGCGACCCGCCGTCTGAGCAGGAGATCGAATGCCTCGTGGACGTCGGCGGCGCCGCCCCGCCCGAGCAGGGCGTCCAGACTGTAGCGGCCGGCCAGCACCGCGCCCCGTAGGGGCGATTCCGGCCCCGCGGACCGTGGGCGTACCGGCATGTGCTCTCCCAAGACGGACGTGCTGGGTCCGGCCGGCGTATCCGGACGGAGACATCCGCGTTCCCCGAACCGGTCGCGTTATCCATGGCCGGCGTCGCCCGGTCCGAACGGAGTGTCCGTCTGCCTCCGGGAGACTCACCCGCGAGGCGGCCGGGCGGGGCCGGGACGCCGGTACGGCGCTCGGGCCGCCAGGTGGCCACCAGCACTGCGGCCAGCAGGAGTTCGGCGATGTCGCCACCGTAGTACATGATCTCGGCGCCCTGCCGGACCTGGTCGACCGGCGCATGGACGTGGACGTGGAACCCGCCGTACATCGCCTGCGCGATCAGGGCGTGCGCGGCCACGGCGACGCCCAGGCACACCAGCCGGGTCCGCACCCCGGGGCGGGCGGGCGAGGGGTCGGGGCCGGCGACGGCGTGGGCGAACAGGCAGCCCGACACGAAGAAGTGCCCGGCCATCAGCCAGTGCCCGGCGGGTCGGCCCATCGCGGTGTCGTACAGCGGGGTGAAGTACAGCGGCGCCAGAGTGCCGGTGCTCAGCGCCAGGGCCACGGCGGGATGACCCGCCACCCGTGCCGGACGGCTGTGCAGCACCGCCGTCAGGCGGCGGGCCGCCCGGCGTCCGGCCGGTTCACGCGGCTCGCCGCAGGGGCCGGAAGCAGTCTGTGGAAAGCCCGCCTCACCGCCGCGGGGCGTGGCGGGCGCCGTCCTCGCGCGTTGCTTCGCGTCCTCCGCCCGGCTTGCCCTTACGGTGCTGTAGAAGTGACGGAAGGTCAGAAGCGAGGGGAGGCACGGGAGGCCGTGGCCGATACGGGCGGTTCAGCGACCGGGCGGGGCCGCGGGCGCCGGGCGGGCCGCGTGGTGCTGGGCAGCCGGCCGGCGCACTCCATGCGGCTCCCGCCGCGTCCGCGCCCCGGCCCCACGGCGCTCGGGGCGGCCGGGCGGACGGCGCCGTCCCTGCGTGTCGCAGCGGCGTACGCCTGGCGCCTCATCGTGGTCGGCATCGTCGTCTACGGTGTCTTCACCGTCCTCGGGCGCTTCCAGCTCGTCGCCGTGGCCCTGTTCCTCGCGCTCGTCGTCACCTCGCTCCTGCGCCCCCTCGCCGACCTGCTCGACCGGGTGCTCCCCCGGCCCCTGAGCGTCGCCCTCGCCCTCGTCGGCAGTCTGCTGTTCCTGTTCGGTCTGCTGGCCCTGGTCGGCAGCGCGGTGGCGGGCGAGTCGACGAAGCTCGCGGGTGAGTTCCGCGGCGGCGTCCACCGGATCGAGCTGTGGCTCACGCGTCCGCCGTTCCGGATCAGCCCCGGCACCCTCTCCAGCCTGCAGGGCCAGCTGGTGGACTACCTCAACACACACCGTTCGAGACTGCTCAGCAGCGCCGTCAGCGGTCTCGGCCGCGTCGTCGAACTGGTCACCGGTGGAGTGCTCGCCCTGTTCTCCTCCCTCTTCTTCATCCACTCCGGCGAGAACCTGTGGGCGTGGGCGCGCGACCAGTTGCTGCCCAGCAGCGCCCGTCCGGGGTGGGACCGGGCGGGGCACGCGGCCTGGCGGACCTTCGCCGGGTACACCCGCGGCATCATCATCGTGGCCGCCACCAACGCCGTGCTCGTCGGCGTGGTCCTGCTCGTCCTGCGGGTGCCACTCGCGCTTCCGCTGACCCTGCTGGAGTTCTTCGCCACGTTCGTGCCGCTGGTGGGCTCACCCGTCGCGCTCGGCGTGGCCACGGTGGTCGCCCTCGCCGGGCGCGGCCCGCTCACGGCTCTCGCCGTCCTCACGCTCATCGTCGTCATCGGCCAGCTCGAGGGACACGTGCTGCACCCCCTGGTGCTGAGCTGGGCGGTCCGTCTGCACCCCCTCGTCGTCGCCGTGTCGGTCATCTCGGGCACCATCGTCGGGGGTGTGATCGGAGCCGTCGTGGCCGTCCCGCTCGTCTCCGTGGTCTGGTCCGTGCTGCGCGCCCTGCGGACGGCACCGGCGTAGACACCTCTCAGCCTTCGGCCGCCCCTTACCGGCGTCCGGCCGGGGGTGCGGGCCGGCCAGGTCACGGTGCCGAGTGATGCGCTCGCCCGGCTGCCGGACGTCGACGGTGGCGGCACCGAGCGGGAAGCACTCCGGCGGCCACGGAAGCTCGACATCGGGGTCATCACACCACGACGGCCATTCCGGGCACGACTCCGGCGGGGGCCACTACGACCGCGACTACTGAGAAGGAGCTAGCGGGTACGGGCCACGAGGAGGGCGACGTCGTCGTGGTCGTCGGGGTGGCGCAGGCCGTACAGGAGGAGGTCACAGGTTTCCTCCAGGGGGCGGTGGGGCTCCTTGAGGAGGCTGAGCAGCATGTCCAGGCGGTCGTCGATGGGGTGGTGGCGGGTCTCGACGAGACCGTCGGTGTAGAGGACCAGCAGATCGCCGGGGTCGAGGTGCGTCATGGTGGTCTCGAAGCGGATCCCGCCGACGCCGAGGGGCGCGCCGGCCGGCAAGTCGAGCAGTCCGGGAGCCTGTCCGGGCCGGGCCAGAGCGGGCGGCATGTGTCCGGCGTTCGCGAGGTGCACGTTCCGCGTCCGGGGGTCGTACACGGCGTAGAGGCACGTGACGATGTAGTGCTCCAGATCGCAGGTGATCTTGTCCAGGTGCTGGAGCACCGCCTCCGGGGCCAGGTCGAGGTCGGCGTAGGCGCAGGTGGCCGTGCGCAGCCGGCCCATCGTGGCGGCCGCGTCGATGCCGTTGCCCATCACGTCGCCCACGACCAGCGCGGTCTTGTCGTCGGCCAGCGGGATGACGTCGTACCAGTCGCCGCCCACCTCGCTGGTCGCCTGGGCGGGCTGGTAGCGGGAGGCGAGCTCCAGCCCGGTGTGGTGCGGCGGGTGGTCGGGCAGCAGGCTGCGCTGGAGGGTGAGGGCGGTGTTGCGCACACTCTGGAACCAACGGGCGTTGTCGATGGCGACGGCGGCGCGGCCGGCGAGCTCACCGGCCAGGACGACGTCGTCGTCGTCGAACGGGAGCGGGTTGCGGGTGCGTTTGAGGTCTAGGGCGCCGAGCACCTCACCGTGGGCGATCAGTGGCACGGCGAGATAGGAGTGGACGCCGGCCCGGGCCAGGAGCGTGACGGCCTCGGGATCGCGGGCGATCCGCGGCAGGTCCTGAGGGCCCACGTGCCGCACCAGGACCGGTCGGCCCGTGTGGACGCACAGGGTGACCAGGCGGTCCCCGTCGTACGCGGCGAGGTCGCCGGGAGGGTCGGCGGCGCGCAGCGCCACGGTGGGGTGGGACGCCCGGAGGGCGAGCGCGCGGAAGAGCTCCGGGCCGCCGGCGGGCCTGCTGGCGCGACGGCAGGCCAGCGCCTCGTCCAGGATGTCCACGGCGACCACGTCGGCCAGGTCGGGGACGGCTATGTCCGCCAGTTCGTGGGCGGTCTCCTCGACCTCCAGGGTGGTGCCGACGCGGGTGGAGGCGTCGGCGATGAGCGCCAGACGGCGGCGGGCCCGGTCGGCCTCGAGCGCCGCGCGGTGCCGCTCGGTGACGTCGACGACGGAGGCGGCCGCGCCCAGGGTCCGCCCGCCGGGGTCCTCCAGGCGGTAGAAGGACAGGGACCAGGCGTGGTCCTCGTCTGGGTCGGTCGGGGGACGGCCCACGTGGTACTGGTCGAGCAGCGGGGTGCCGGTGGTGAGGACCTGGCGCAGCGCGGACTCGATCGTCCCCACGTCGGAGAAGGGCAGGGTCTCGCGCAGCCGGCGCCCGACGTGGTCCTCGGCGGGTATGCCGTCGATGCGCGCGAGCGCGGGATTGACCAGGACGTAGCGCAGCTCGGGGTCGAGCAGGGCGAGGCCGATCGGGGACTGTCTGACCAGCCGGTCGCACAGCGCCAGATCGGTCTCGACGCGCTGCAGCAGGGTGTGGTCGGCCGCGATGCCGAGGGCGAACACCTCCCCCACGTCGTCGAGCAGCCGCATGGTGCGGAACTCCATCGGGCGGCTGCTGCCGTCCTTGTGCCGGACGGGGAAGGCGCCCGCCCAGCTCCGGCCGGTCTCCAGCACGTCGGTGAACAGGCTCAGGACGGACTTCAGGTGCTCCGGGGGGACCAGCAGCTGCGCGGCGGAGGTGCCCAGTGCCTCGTCCGCGGAGTAGCCGAACAGCTCCTCCGCCTGCGGGGTCCAGAACACGATGCGTCCGGTGGTGTCCAGGACCACCGCGGCGACGCTCAGCATGTCCAGCAGCCCGGTCGGCCGGGGCGCCTCGGAGACGGAGACGTCACGGCCGGTCCGGGGGGATTCGGTTGTCATCCCAGGCCCTCCCTTCCGCCGGGCGGCGTCCGGCGGGGTCACGTACCGTCGGGCAGTTGTTGTTCCGTCCAGATCGTCTTGCCCTCGGAGGTGTGGCGGGTGCCCCAGCGCTGGGCGACCTGCGCGACCAGGAAGAGGCCCCGGCCCCCCTCGTCGGTGGTGCGCGCGCCGCGCAGGTGCGGGGAGGTGTGGCTGGCGTCGGAGACCTCGCAGATCAGGGCACGTTCGTGGATCAGCCGCAGCCTGATCGGCCCGTACGCGTGCTTGATGGCGTTGGTCACCAGTTCGCTCACGATCAGTTCCGTGGTGAACGCGATGTCGTCAAGACCCCAACGGGCGAGCTGGCGGACGGCGTTGTTGCGGGCCACGTGCACCGCGGAAGGGTCCGCCGGGACGTCCCAGGAGACGACGCGGTCGGGACTGAGCGCATGGGTCCGGGCGATGAGGAAGGCGACGTCGTCGCGGGGGCGCTCCGGCAGCAGGGTGCGGACCATGATGTCGCACAGTTCCTCGAGCGGCCGGTCGGGGTGGGCCAGGGTGAAGCACAGGCGCTCCATCCCCACGTCGACGTCCCGGTCCGAGGCCTCGATCAGCCCGTCGGTGTAGAGCGCGATGACGCTGCCCTCCTCCAGCGCGATCTCGGCCGACTCGAACGGGAGGCCGCCCAGTCCGAGGGGCGGTCCGGCGGGGATGTCGGGGAACTCGACCGGCTCCCTCAGGTGGGCGATCGCCGGGCTGGGGTGCCCGGCGCGGGCCACCACCATGGTGCGGGCGACCGGGTCGTAGACGGCGTACACACAGGTCGCGCCGACGACGACCGGGCCCTGCGCGGCGGCTTCGGCCTCGTCCGCCAGACGCATCACCAGGTCGTCGACGTGGGTCAGCAGTTCGTCCGGGGGCAGGTCGAGATCGGCCAGGGTCTGGACGGCGGCCCGCAGCCGCCCCATGCTGGCCGCGGCGTGCAGCCCGTGACCGACCACGTCTCCCACGACGAGCGCGACCCTGGCGCCGGAGAGCGGGATGACGTCGAACCAGTCGCCGCCCACTCCGGCCTCGGGATCGGCGGGCAGGTAGCGGTGGGCGACCTCGACCGCGTTGTGCCGGGGCAGGCCGGGCGGCAGCAGGCTGGTCTGCAGGGTGAGTGCGGCCTGGTGCTGCCTGGCGAAGCGCCGGGCGTTGTCGACGCACACGGCGGCCCGCGCCACCAGTTCCTCGACGAGGAGCAGATCGTCCTCGTCGAACGGTTCGGGGTTCTTCCAGCGCAGCAGGGTCACCACGCCCATGGTGATGCCGCGGGCCCGCAACGGGACGACCAGGTGGGTGTGGACGCCGAGCCGGAGGAGCTTCGTCCAGCGCTGGGGGTCGTCGACGAGCCAGGGTGTCGCGGCGTGGACGATCTCACGGATGGGCTTGCCGGTGGCCAGGCAGCGCCGCTGCGGGGACCGGGTCGGGTAGTGGGTGACGGCGCCGACCTCCACGACCACCTCGGGATGGTCCTCCTGGAGCGACAGGTGGGTGGCCCGGTGCAGCGTCGCGTCGCCGCGCCCGGATGCGCCGGACCGCTCCGCCCCCGTCCGTCCGTCGCCCAGGCGGACTTCGTCCAGCAGGTCGATCGCCACGAAGTCGGCGATGCGCGGCACCACGACCTCCGCCAGCTCCTGCACCGTCCGGTCGAGGTCCAGGGTGGTCCCGATGTGCTCGCTGGCCTCGTTCAGCAGGGTCAGCCGGTCGCGTGCCGTGTCCTGGCCGGTGGCGTGGAGGGCGACGAGGCAGATGCCCAGCGTCTCGCCCTGGGCGTCCCGCACGGGGAAGAAGGACCGCAGCCTGAAGCTGCGTTCCCTGGTCCGGCGTGCCATGTCGTGACGGGGCGGTGCGTGGTCCAGGGTCACCTGCGGCTGCCCGGTGACGAGCGCGCGCCTGGCGTGACGGTTGCCGAGGAACGTCGGCTCACCGGCGTCGCCGGCGCTTGCGGGCGCGTCGGCGTCGGCCGGCCGGTCGCCCTCCATCTCGGTCAGCGCCCGGTTCGCCCATTTCCAGTGCAGGTCGGTGTCGAGTACGGCGATCCCGAGAGGTGACCGCACGAGCAGGCCGCGCGCGACCGCGTCGAAGAACTCGTACTCCAGCCGGTCCTGGAGGTCGCAGGCGACGACGAGCCAGCCGTGGTGGCCGTCGCCGCCGAAGAGGGGGCACACGCGGATCGAGAGGTCGACGGTGTGGCCGGCGCGGTGCCGCGCGGTGAGCACACCGGTCCAGCCGCGGTCCGTGCGCCGCAGCCCGGAGACGGCGGCGGCGAGGTTCCCGCCCGCCACGACGGATGCCACGGGGTGCCCGACCACCTCACGGGCCGGGTAGCCGGTCAGGCGCTCGGCTCCCGGGCTCCAGGAGACGATCAGCCGGTCGGCATCGGTGATCACCACGGCCGCGGACTCGATGTCGAACGGATCGGCCGGATCTGCACTGCCGAGAGCGCCTTTGACGCCCATATGCACGTCCCATCCCAGGGCCGGTTCCCCACGAGCCCATTGTCGCACCGGGGGTCGGGCCGCGCCGCGCCGGTGGCCCCCGCGGCCGGGGGACCGGCCGGGTGGCCGCCCTCGGGCACCCGGGTGCCTACAGGTCGGGGCGGACGAGCGTGCCCGACCTGCCGTGGACGATCTCGTACGCGGCGTCCAGGCAGCCGATGGCGGCCAGCCCTCCGGTGCGCTCCACGAAGCGGGCGGCCGCCTCCGCCTTGGGGCCCATCGAGCCCTCCGCGTAGTGCCCCTCGCGCAGTTCGGCGGGGGTGGCGTCGAGGACGGGCCGCTGGTCGCGGGTGCCGAAGTGGGCGTAGACGTTGGGGACGTCGGTGAGGATGAGGAGGAAGTCGGCCTTGAGCTCCTCGGCGAGCAGGGCTGCGGCGAGGTCCTTGTCGACCAGCGCCTCGGCGCCGTGCAGGAGGCCGTGTTCCGCGGTGACGGGGATGCCGCCGCCGCCCGAGCAGACGACCAGGGTGCCGGTCGCGAGCAGTTCGCGGATGCTCTCCGTCTCCAGGATCCGCTGCGGAGCGGGCGACGGGACGAGACGCCCGCCGGTACCCGCGTCCTCGGCGCCCCGCCGGCCGCGGCCGGCCGACCGGCCCGGCCTGCCGGGCCGGGGCAGATCGGAAGAGCGTCCTGTAGC
>NZ_JBEXLP010000012.1:79806-137348 GCF_040610035.1 Streptomyces sp. NPDC004542 | reverse complement strand
GGGAGACGGTGGTCGACAGCTTGCGGGTGCCGGGGAGCCGCACGACGTAGTTGCCGGGCTCCGGACTCTCCCATTCCAGCTCGGACCTCGCCCGGGTATCCCTCGACCGCGCGCAGGAGGCCGTCACCGCGGCGGAGAGCGCGGAGACCGCCGCCGAGTCGGCCCTCGAATCCGCCCGCGAGCAGGCCCGTACGGCACTCGGCCAGTGGACGCAGGCGCACGGCGCGTTGCTGACCGAGGAGGGGTCCGGCCGACTCGCCGGAGCCCTCGAACGCACCGGCGAGGCCGAGGCGGTCACGCTCGCCGACGCCTTCACCGAGGCCACCGCCCCCGCCGTGCAGGAACTGCGCGACACCCTCGCCTCCCTGCGCGCCCGGCGTACCGACGTCGAGCGCCGCCGCGCCGAGACGGAGGCCGAACGCGACCGGATCGCCGCCGAACACGACGACGCCCCGCCCCCGGCCCGTGGCCGTGGCGCCGACCGGGCGGCTGGGGGCGGCGTCCCGTTGTGGCAACTCGTCGACTTCGAAGAGCATCTGACGGAACGTCAACGAGCCGGCCTGGAAGCGGCCCTGGAGGCGTCGGGCCTCCTCGACGCACTCGTCACCGCAGAGGACACCCCCGTGGCGGCCGGGCGCAGCGAAGGCCACCTGCAGGCCGGCGCGCCGGTGAACGGACCGAGCCTCGCCGATCTGCTGCGCCCCCAGAGCCCCGAGAGCCCCCAGAGCCCCGAGAGCCCTGGGGTCGGCATCGCGATCCCGACCGCCGCCCGGATCACCGCCGTGCTGCGCTCCGTCGCCGTCGCCGGCGACCTCGACACCGGCATCCCGCACATCGGCCCCGACGGCCGGTACGCGGCCGGTGTCCTGGTCGGCGCCCACACCAAGGAGCACGCCGAGTACGTCGGCGCGCCCGCCCGCGCCCGCCGGCGCGCCGCCCGGATCGCCGCCTGCGAGGCGCTGCTGGCCGAGCTCTCCGCCCAGCTCGACGCGTTGGCGCGCCTCGGGGCCCGTACGGACGCCGCCCTGGAGGCGTACGCCGCCGCCCGCGCCGCCCTGCCCCGCACCACCGGCATCACGCAGGCGCTGCGCGAACTCGACCGGGCCGCGGCGCGGCTGCGCGCCACCCGGGACGCCGCCGAGGCCGCCCAGGGCTCGTACGACGAGTCGGTGGCCGCCTGCTCGGTCGCCGAACGCGCTCTGCGCCGCACCGCGGCCGAGCACGCCATCGAGATCGAACGCGTCGACGCCGTCGAGACCGCCACCCGCGCCTTCGAGACGGCGGTCCGCGAACTCGCCGCCCGCCGCCGCGAACACGCCCGCCAGCGCGAGGCGGCCGAGGCCGCCGCCGACCGGCTCGGCGCCGCCGCCGAGGACGAGGAGGCCGCGGCGGACACCGAGCGCGCGGCGCGCCGCCGGCACACCGAGGAGGCCGCGGGACTCGAAGCCCTCCAGACGGCCGTCGGGGCCGAGGCGCAGGAGGTGATGCGCCAGGTGCAGGAGACCGAGGACGGGATCGACGCCCTGGTGGGGGAGTCCGAGGCGGCTCGTACGGCCCAGCACGCCGCCATCGCCGGCACCGCGGCGGCCGAGGCCCGCCGTACGGCCGCCGCCGAGGCCGGGGCGGTCGCCGCGGCGGAGGAGAAGGACACCGCCCGCGGGCTGCGCCCGTACGCCGCCCGTGAACTCCTCGACATCCTGCGCTGCCCGCCCGGCCTCGCCTGGCCCGCCCAGGAGGCCGACTGGACCGGAGAGACACTCCCGCCGGCCGTGGTCGCCGTGCACGAGTCGATCCTGTCCGCCACCCGCGACCTCACCCCCACCGAGACCAGCCTCAAGCAGTCCGTCACCCGTCTCACCAAGGCGTTGGACGACCTGCAGGCCCAGCTCGCCGCCGCGGGACAGGACTACCGGCCCGAATGGGACGGCTCCGACGGCGTCATCCTCGTCCGTGTGGCCGACGAGGAGGGCCCGCTGCCCGTGGCGGCATTCGCCGAGAAGATCGCTTCCCACCGCCGTGACCAGGCCGAACTGCTCTCCGAGTCCGAGCAGCGCATCCTGGAGGACGCCCTGCTGACCCGGCTCGCTCAGCAGATCCACGACCGCACGGTCGACGCCCGCGACCTGATCAGGCGGATGAACACCGACATGCGTCGGCGCACCATGTCCTCGGGGACCACGGTCGGGGTGAGCTGGCTGCTCGCCGATCACCTCGACGACGAGCAGCGCGCCGTCTGCGCCCTCCTCGACGCCGACGCGGCCCGCCTCGGCCCCGGCGGCCTCGCTCGGGTGCGCACCCACTTCGCCGCCCAGATCAAGACCGCCCGTGCCCGCCACCGCGACCAGCCCTACCGCGAACTGCTCGGCGAGGTCCTCGACTACCGGAGCTGGCGGCAGTTCGCGTTCCAGCTGGTACGCCCCGACAAGACGGAGGAGCGGCTCACCCGCGCCCGGCACAGCCGCCTGTCGGGCGGTGAGCAGTCCGTGTCGCTGCACCTGCCGCTGTTCGCCGCCGCGCACGCCATGCTCAACTCCGCCGCCCCGCACGCCCCGCGCCTGCTCGCCCTCGACGAGGCCTTCGCCGGCGTGGACGACACCGGGCGCGGCGAACTCATGTCGTTGGCCGCCCAGTTCGACCTCGACCTGTTCATGACCGGCTACGACCTGTGGGCCGCCCACGCCTCCGTGTCCGCCGCCGCCCACTACGACCTCGCCCACACCGCCGTCGACCACACCGTCTCCGCGCTGCTGCTCGTCTGGGACGGCGACCGGCTCCTCGCCGACGACACCGGCGACCTCACCACCGCCCTCGGCTCGCCCGGCACCCGGCGCGTCCCGACGCCCGAGGAGCCCGCGGTTGTCGGCTGAGCAGCATGAAAGCCATGGGTACAACGAGCTGCGGGGCGAGGGATGGACCCGCCTGCTCGCCGCTGCCCGCCGCAGACTGGAGCGCACCGGCGGCGCGCTCGACGGCGACATCGGGCTCACGGGGCCCAGCGAGGCCGAGCGCCGCACCGTCATCGGCATCACCGGCCGCTACCGGCCCGAGACCGTCAAGCGCCTTGCCGTACCCCTGCATGACCTGGACGGGTATCTGTACGACCGTTATGGCACCGGTCTCCTCCAGACCCTCGGCCGGCTCCACGGTCCGCTGCGCGACCGGCCGGCCGAACGGGCCGACGAACAGGCCCGCCGGGAGCAGGCCCTGAGGTCGGCCCACTCCAGTCGGCTCGCCGGGCAGGGATGGTTCGCCGCCTGGCTCGACCGCATTGCCGCCGACGGCACTCTCACCCGTCTCGTACGCCGGGGGGACGCGCCGCTCCTCGACGCGGCGGTACGCGTGGTGGAAAGACTGCTCGGTGACGGGGAACCCGGTACGGGCTCCCCGTACCGGGTCCCCGCTGTCCTGCCGCTTCCGGTGCTCGCCGAGTGGGCCACCGGAGACACCAAGGCCCTCGTGCCGGGCGCCCCGCTCGAACAGCTCGTCCTGCGGGCTCTCGCCCAGCGCGCCGGCGACGGCCACGTCGTCCCGCGTGAGCGGGCCGGGCGACGAGCTCTGTGGGAGAGCGCCGGGGCCATCGCAGACGACCTCGCCAGCCAGGTACTCGTCCTCAACATCGGGGCCGAGGGCGACACCGTGGTCTGCGACTGGCTGCGCGATGCCGCCGACTTCGGCATCCCCTTCCGGCTCACCCTCCACCAACTCGCCACCGACCCCGTCGTCCCCGCCGCCCGCACCATCTACGTCTGCGAGAATCCGGCCGTACTGCGCGCCGCCGCCGGCGAACTCCAGGACGCCGGTGCCGCCCTCGTGTGCACCGAGGGCGTCCCGTCCGCCGCCTGCCACAAACTGCTCGGCGACGCCGTGCGAGCGGGAGCCCGGCTGCACTGGCGCGCCGACTTCGACCGGGCCGGACTGCGCATCACCGCGGACGCCGTGGCCCGCCACGGTGCCCGCCCCTGGCGGATGACCGCCGCCGACTACACGGCGGCCCTCGGCGAAGGCGGGTCCACCCCGCTCGCGGGACCGCCCGCGGCCAGCCCCTGGGACCCCGGACTGGCCCTCGCGATGGAGGAATCGGGCTGTGCGGTCATGGAGGAACGCCTCCTGCCCGCGCTCCTGTCCGACCTCACCCGCGCCTGAACCGGTGTCCGGTGCCGGCCGGACCGATCCGGCCACCACGGTGTGCCGGCCGGACCGATCCGGCCACCGCGGTGTGCCGGCCGGCATCCACCGGCCAGTCGGCGTCAGTGTCCGAGCCCCCTGGGGCCGACTGGAACGGTGCTGTCATCTCAGGGAACGGGCGACGGCGACGTCTCCCGCTGCGCCGCCCCGTAGATCCTCGACGGCTCCAGCACCCGGTCAGAACAGTTCCAGGTCCTCGCCGCTGGTGTCCGCGATGACCGGCCGAGGCTGGGCGGGGAGGCCGTCCAGGCGGTCGGGGCCGGCCGCGGCGGCCACGGCGGGCGCCGTCTCGGCCAGCCAGACGCGAAACCGCTCGGCGGCTTCGCGGTAGGGGACGCGTGCCAGGACGCGGTGCTCGCCGGAAGGGCAGAAGTCCACGGTGACAGTGAGCAGGCAGGACCGGGGGGTGTTCTGACTGCCCGTCCAGGACACGCGCAGGACACCGCAGGGTGTGCGCCCGCGGGGGGCGCGGTGGGTCGGGCGCAGCGGTCGGCAGGCTGTGTGGGCGGTCCATGCGGCGAGGTGCGGCAGGGGAAGGGTGGTGCGTGCGCGGCAGCCGGGGCAGCGGTGCCAGTGGCGGAGCCAGTCGTCGGCGTCGGTGTGGAACAGGCGTGTGTAGCGGTTCGCCACGCGGATGTCGTTGCGGTACAGGTGGTCGGGGCGTTCCAGTGTGTTGCAGGACTGGCAGACGGGGGCGCGGACGTAGCCGTGTTCGTGGCAGTGGTCGAGCACGGTGGCGGGCGCGGTGCGGCAGACGGCGCACGCCCACCCGGCCACCCTGCGAGGGGTACCGGGCTTCCTGCTGAGTACCGAGTACAGCTGGCCTTCCAGCTCCTTGGTGTACGGGCGCGGTGAGGCGGGCGGGCCCTCGGGGCTCGTCGTCCGCCGACCGTCGGCGTCCCGGGCCCGCCGGGGGCGGGAGGACGGCTCGGTGGCGGCTGCGCTTGCCCGGCGGGTCCGCGCGGCGTGCACCCACCGCCTTTCGGCGTGCTCGGCCGCGTCGAGCAGCCTGACCACGGCGCGCGGCAGCCACCACGTGCGCTGCGCCCCGTCGCGGGTCCGCTCCACGAGTATCTGCCGCCAGTCGATCCCCGCCAGGTGGTGCGGCCGGCCGTCCTCACGTCGTGCTGCCCGCTCGGGGCAGCCCGGCTCCCGCAGTTCCCCGGTGATGCGCCGGCGCCAGCGCAGCGGCGCTTCCTCGTCGTGCTCCTGCCGCGGCGCCCAGCGAAACGGGCCGATGTGGACCAGGTCCTGCCGGTCCACCTCCACCGCGTTCAGTTCCGCGGCTGCCCGGCGCACCTCAGCCTCCGGGACACTCCACCGACCGCCGCTCGCCCGCACCGTCGCCACCACATGGCCGCCGAGCAGGACGTACCCCACCCCGGCACGGGCAGGAGAACAGGTGAATGCCCCGGGACCCGTCGGCACAGCACTGTCGGCCGTCAGATCGACCCACAGAGCGTCCGCGGTGCCCAAGGTGATCAGACCGTCCGTGCGACCGGGCGTGACACGCGCTGGCATACCGACAGGCTAACGGCCTGCGACGAGCCGACGGGCCTGTGTGCGGGGAGTTCCTCGCGTTCGGGCGCCGGCGCGTCACGGCGGCACTTCTCAACTGTGCGCGGACGCGCACGGACCCGAACTGACGGGGGCACAGACGAGCATCGCCTGGCGCGGTCACCTGTTGACGGACAGACCCATGGCTCTGATCAGGACCCGTCGCCCAGCGGCGGACCGATCCACGAGAACTGCACAGCGTGCGACGGGGCGCACACTGTGAGCGATAATCCCTCCGGCTCGGCCACGGCCAAACGACAGATAGGCCCGTGACCTGCGTTTCCGCAGGTCACGGGCCTATCTCGTCGGGTGAGTGACGGGACTCGAACCCGCGGCATCCTGGACCACAACCAGGTGCTCTACCAGCTGAGCTACACCCACCATGACCGGCTTCTCGAGAAGCGTTCTCCCCGACCGGCCGAGAAAAAGTGTACAGGGTCCGAAGGGGTGCTCGCGCCAGGGTTTCGCGCGGTCCCCCGCGTGCCGCCGGCCGGTCGCCTACTGGGCGGGCAGTACGTGCTTCGCGGCGATCGCCTTCGCCGTGTCGGAGTCCGGGCCGGGCTGCGGCACGAAGACGGCCTCGCGGTAGTAGCGCAGCTCGGCGATCGACTCGCGGATGTCGGCGAGGGCGCGGTGGTTGCCGTTCTTCTCCGGGCTGTTGAAGTAGGCGCGCGGATACCAGCGGCGGGCGAGCTCCTTGATGCTCGACACGTCGACGATGCGGTAGTGGAGGTAGTCCTCCAGGGTCGGCATGTCCCGGAGCAGGAAGCCGCGGTCGGTGCCGACGGAGTTCCCGCACAGGGGGGCCTTGCCGGGCTCCTTCACGTGCTCCCGCACATAGGCCAGCACCTGCTCCTCGGCGTCCGCGAGGGTGGTCCCGCCGGGAAGCTCCGCGAGCAGCCCGGACGCGGTGTGCATCCGACGCACCACCTCCGGCATCGTCTCCAGCGCCTGGTCCGGCGGACGGATGACGATGTCGACTCCCTCGCCGAGTACGTTCAGCTCGGAGTCGGTGACGAGGGCGGCAACCTCGATGAGCGCGTCGTCGGACAGCGAGAGGCCGGTCATCTCGCAGTCGATCCACACCATGCGGTCGTTCATGTGTCTAACCTTACGGTGCGTTGCCGCTCCGCGGGTCGGGCGTGCGTGGGGTGATCGTGCCCCGTCCGCTGGGGGCTGCCGCCCCCGGACCCCCGCGTCGGCCCTGAACGGGCCTCGTCCTCAAACGCCGGACGGGCTGAATGATGCCGGCCGGGGCTGGGAGGGGAGGGGAGGGGAGCGCCGGTGTACGGGCCCCTGGAGAGCGCACGAGCAAGCGCAGGGCGCGGGGGACGCAGTCCCCGCCGGGGTCTGGGGCGGGGCCCCAGGGGCGTGGCCGTCACGGGTGGGGGCCCTGGGCGAAGGGGCCCGGGGTGGATACCCCGGGCCCTTCCTGTCACACGCCGCTGCGCGGCCCCGGCACGCTGACCGACAGGCTGCGGCGGGCCTGGATCGGGACTCCGGCCTCGGGGTGGAGGACGGGTACCGGGCCCACCGGGCCGGCCGGCGCGGACATGGCGGGCTCGGTGTCGGCGGGCTTGTCACCCTGGGGGCGACGGGCGCGGTACGCGGCCCGGTAGGCGGCCGGCGAGGAGCCCAGCTGGCGCCGGAAGTGCCCGCGCAGGGCCACGGGCGACCGGAACCCGCAGCGGCCCGCGACCTCGTCCACGGAGTAGTCCGACGTCTCCAGCAGCCGCTGCGCCTGCAGCACGCGCTGGGTGATCAGCCACTGGAGCGGCGCGCTGCCGGTCAGCGACCGGAAGCGGCGGTCGAAGGTGCGCCGGCTCATGTACGCCCTCGCCGCCAGCGTCTCCACGTCGAACTGCTCGTGGAGGTGCTCCAGCGCCCAGGCGACGACCTCCGCGAGCGGGTCGGCGCCGATCTCCTCGGGTAAAGAACGGTCGAGGTAGCGCTCCTGGCCGCCCGACCGGCGCGGCGGCACCACCAGGCGCCGGGCCAGCGCGCCCGCCGCCTCGTTGCCGTGGTCCGTCCGCACGATGTGCAGGCACAGGTCGATTCCGGCCGCCGTACCCGCCGACGTCAGGACGTCGCCGTCGTCGACGAACAGTTCGCGCGGGTCGACGTGCACGGACGGATAGCGCTTCGCCAGCGTCGGCGCGTACATCCAGTGCGTGGTGGCCGGGCGGCCGTCCAGCAGGCCCGCCGCCGCCAGCACGAACGCGCCGGTGCACAGGCCCACGATGCGCGCGCCTTCCTCGTGCGCGCGGCGCAGTGCGTCGAGCGCTTCCTCGGGTGGTGGTGACGTGATCGAGCGCCAGGCCGGCACGACGACCGTGCCCGCGCGCGAGATGGCTTCCAAGCCATGTGGTGCGGTGAGTTCCAGGCCCCCTGTGGTCCGCAGTGGGCCTTCCTCGCCGCCGCACACCAGCAGTCGGTAGCGCGGCACGCCGGCGTCCTGGCGGTCGATACCGAACACCGACAGTGGTATGGAACTCTCGAAGATGGGCCCGCCGCTGAACAGCAGTACGGCGACGATCTCCTTGCGACGTCGCCCGGACAGCTTCCGGGCCGCGGCTTCCGGCGCGGCAGTGGAGTCGTGGCTCATCCTGCTAAGCCCCCCTCGGTGGTCGCGGCTCCTCGGTTGTGTCGCTCCTGCACGTTTCCCCTCGGTCCTGCACGAGTCCCCCGCCGTAAGACAGTCAAGATCGAATCTACTGCGTCCCACGCCACCGCGGTGACCAGATCGCCCCTCGGCGCATTGTCGACATGACAACTTGGCGTGAAGCATTCGATCACGAAGCGTTGCACTCGCGGGCCGCGTAGGGAAGTGCGCCTCGTCGTAGTGGCCAATCCGCGTAGGGTGCGCAGCGCCTCCGGGACCCTTTCCGTGCAGGTGGAACGGGGGTTGGGGGGTGTCCGGGGCTGGTCCTGCGGGGTGTCCAGAAGTTGGCTGAAAAGCTACGGCCCCGTGCGCGGAAACCGGTCAGTCGACCGGTGTGCCGCCCTTGGTGTGACGTCCGCCTCCCCGGGACGTCCGGCGGTCCGCCCCGCGCTCCGAGCGGCGCAGCAGGATCCGGCACGCGCCGGTGACGGCGGCCAGGCCCAGGGCGGTGCCGGCGGCGCCGGCCAGCGAGGTGCCGTACCAGAGGAGTACCACGGGCACGAGAACGCAGCTGAACGCCGCCCAGCGCACCACGTCACCGGCGGTGTCCTGGGTGGAGCGGCGCTCACGGGTGGGGCGTGGTCCGGGCATCTCGTGCTCCCTGGTCGAACGGGGTCGTACTCGGTCGTGCTCCTCGCGGCGGTGGCTCACGGGGGTTCAACGCCTGTTCGATCACTCGGTCACTGCGGGTGCCGACCGGATGGGGGCCCGGCTCAGGGAATCCTGCGCGAACCGACTGTACGGGGCAGCAACCATTGCGTTACGGGCGTCGCTCGTGCATGCTCCGGTGAACCCCTGCGGTCTCCTGGGACGCCTTACGGAGTCCGTGCGGGAACTGGGCTGAGGAAGCTTGCCGCCGTACCCTTGGGGGTATGGGGTGGGGAAGATGTTTCCCGGACACAGCTCCGCCGCACACTGTCGCCACCCAAAAAGGATCACAACGCCGAGACAGCCATGGCCGGTCACGAATTCTTCGAACCCGCGGACCGCAAGCGGCCGGTCGCCGATCCCACGGCGGCCGAGCCCCTGGCGGCGGAAGAGGCGCGTCCTTCCTGCGACCCCGCCTTCAAGCACGGAGTCGTCGTCGGTTTCGACGGCTCCACGTCCAGTGAGCGCGCCCTCGCCTACGCGATCGGCATGGCCCACCGGTCCCGCTCGGGCCTGATCATCGTCCATGTCGCGAACCGGCTGCCCACCACCGTGTGGGCGGGGTGCGAACCGCCCGTCTTCGTCGACATGCCCGATCACCGCACCGAGGTGCTGGGTCTCGAGCTGGCCTGCGCGGACTACCTGGCCGAGGTGCCCTGGATCCTGGTCGAGCGCGGCGGCGACATCTGCCACGAGCTCGAAGAGGTGGGCCGGGAGTACGAGGCCGACGCGATCGTGGTGGGCTCCACGCACGGGATCGTCGGGCGGATCTTCGGCTCCGTCGCGGGACGGCTCGCCAAGCGGGCGAAGCGGCCCGTGGTGGTCATCCCGTAGGCCTCTCCAGCCCCTCCCAACTCCCTTCTGTGCAGCGTGAATCTACTCGCGCGTAGAGGTGTTCGTGCCCTTGTGAAGGGCATATACCGGTCACCGCACAGCCGCACCTGCATGAAGGGAGCCCGCCGTGGACGAAGACGTCTCCGCGGGAAGCGGAAGCACCATCGTGGCCGGCCGACTCGCCCTGGGCGTCACCCTGTTGGCGTTCGGGCTCGGTACCACCCGGGTGATCGACGGTTTGGCGGCGTCCGACGCCGTGTCACTCGCCCACTACGTGGGCGGCGTTGCGCTCTTCGTCGCCGGACTCCTCGCCTTCCGGGACGGCGACACGGCCACCGGTACGGCGTTCTCGGCGCTCGGCGCGCTGTGGTTCACCTGGGCCGTCTCGGCCGGGAGCCAGGCCTCGGCCGACGCCGCGGGGCTCTTCCTGCTCCTGTTCGCCCTCGTGGCGCTCTCGCTGACCCTCGCGGGCGGGGACACCCTCGGGCAGGCCGTGCACGGGCTGCTGTTCCTGGCGATGCTCGTGCTCGCCGTGGCGAGCTTCGCGGACAGTTCCGCTCTCGCGAAGGCCGGCGGCTGGATCGCCGTCGCCTCCGGTGCGGTGGCCTGGTACGCGGCGACGGCCGCGCTGGCGCACTGGCCCACGACTCTTCCGAGGCGCGCTGCCGGCCGGGGTGTGACGGCCACCGGCTGACGCGGCGACGGGCCGGAGCAGGGCAGCCCCGGCCCCTGAGGGAACGACCCCCTGTGCAGGTGGCACACAGGGGGTCGTTCACGTTCCCAGGGCGGGGTCCCGCGCGTCCCTACTCCACCGTCACCGACTTGGCCAGGTTCCGCGGCTTGTCGATGTCCCGGCCCAGGGCCAGGGCCGTGTGGTAGGCGAGGAGCTGGAGCGGGATGCCCATCAGGATCGGGTCCAGCTCGTCCTCGTTCTTCGGCACGACGATGGTCTGGTCTGCCTTCTCCTGCTCCTGGTGGGCGACGGCCAGGATCTTGCCGCTGCGGGCCTTGATCTCCTCCAGGGCGGCGCGGTTCTTCTCCAGCAGGTCGTCGTCCGGGACGATCGCGACCGTGGGCAGGGCCGGCTCGATCAGCGCGAGCGGGCCGTGCTTGAGCTCGGAGGCGGGGTAGGCCTCGGCGTGGATGTAGGAGACCTCCTTGAGCTTCAGGGAGGCCTCGCGGGCCACCGGGTAGCCCCGGACGCGGCCGATGAAGAGCATCGAGCGGGCGTCGGCGTACTGCTCGGCCAGCTTCTTGACCTCGTCCTCCTGCTCGAGGATCTCGGAGATCTGCGCGGGCAGCCTGCGCAGGCCCTCGATGATCCGCTTGCCGTCGCGCACGGAGAGGTCCCGGGTGCGGCCCAGGTGCAGGGCGAGGAGGGCGAAGGCGACGGTGGTGTTGGTGAAGCACTTGGTGGACACCACGCACACCTCGGGTCCGGCGTGCACGTAGATGCCGCCGTCGGCCTCGCGGGCGATCGCCGAGCCGACCACGTTGACCACGCCCAGCACCCGCGCGCCCTTGCGCTTCAGCTCCTGCACGGCGGCCAGCACGTCGTACGTCTCACCGGACTGCGAGACGGCGACGTACAGGGTGTCGGGGTCGACGACCGCGTTGCGGTAGCGGAACTCGGAGGCGGGCTCGGCGTCCGCGGGGATGCGGGCCAGCTCCTCGATCATCTGGGCGCCGATCATGCCCGCGTGGTAGGAGGTGCCGCAGCCGAGGATCTTCACCCGGCGGATCAGGCGTGCCTCGCGGGCGTCCAGGTTCAGGCCGCCGAGGTGCACGGTGGAGAAGCGGTCGTCGATGCGGCCGCGCAGCACGCGGTCCACGGCGTCGGCCTGCTCGTGGATCTCCTTGTGCATGTAGGTGTCGTGGCCGCCCATGTCGTACGACTCGGCCTCCCACTCCACGGTGGTCGGCTCGGCGGTCGTGCGGGTGCCCTCGGTGGTGTAGGTGCGGAAGTCGTCGGCCTTCAGGGTGGCCATCTCGCCGTCGTCCAGCGTCACTATCTGCCGGGTGTGGGCGACCAGCGCGGCCACGTCGGACGCGACGAACATCTCCTTCTCGCCGATGCCGAGGACGACCGGGGAGCCGTTGCGGGCCACCACGATGCGGTCGGGGAAGTCGGCGTGCAGGACGGCGATGCCGTAGGTGCCCTCGACGACCCGGAGGGTCTCGCGGACCTTGTCCTCCAGCTTCTCGGCCTGCGCGCGGGCGATCAGGTGGGTGAGGACCTCGGTGTCGGTCTCGGAGAGGAACTCGACGCCGTCCGCCTCCAGCTTGCGGCGCAGGTCGGAGGCGTTGTCGATGATGCCGTTGTGCACGACGGCGACCTTGTGGTCGGCCGACATGTGCGGGTGGGCGTTCACGTCGGAGGGGGCGCCGTGGGTGGCCCAGCGGGTGTGGGCGATGCCGGTGGTGCCCTTGAACCGCGCCGGGACCTTGGCCTCCAGGTCACGGACGCGGCCCTTGGCCTTGACCATCTTCAGGCCGGTGGCCTTCGGGGAGGTGACGACGATGCCCGCCGAGTCGTACCCGCGGTACTCCAGGCGCTGCAGGCCCTCCAGGAGCAGCGGGGCGACGTCGCGCTTGCCGATGTATCCGACGATTCCGCACATATACAGGTATCCCCAAGCTCAGGTTCAGCCGTAGACGATGCGGCGCAGTTGCCTGAGCGTGAGCTCGGGCGGGGCCACCGCACGGTATTTGAGGTCCGCCCCGATCCGTTCGAAGATCGCCGCGTTCACCAGGCCCTGGGCCTGGAGCTCGCGGTGGCGGCGACGGACGTAGTCCTCGGTCGTCTCGTCGAAATAGGCGAGCACGTCCTGGATCACCCGCAGCGCCTCGCCCCGGCTCAGGGGCGTGGACCGCGTCAGATGATCAACAAGTTCGTCGTGCACCCGGTAGATCCTGAGGTACCGGCGCCGGTTTCGCAAGAATCCTGCCCGATTTCGGGCAACCACCATGATCGGAGGTGGTGCCGCGGGTGGTCCTCACCCACCGGGTGCCCTGGTCAGAACCCCGCTATCGGGTTCCTCAGGCTGCCGACGAGCTGCAGCGCGCCCGAGGGATCCGCCAGGTCCACCATCTGCCGGTTGTCGCGCAGCTGGAGCCGGTTGAGGCAGGACAGCGCGAACTCGGGCGCGAACAGGTCGTACTGCCGGAACTTGTCGGCCAGTTCGGGCGTCGCCTGCTGGTACTCCCGGGTGACCTCGGCGACCGTGCGCCAGAAGTCGTCCTCCGCCAGGATTCCCCCGGTGGCCAGGACGGCGGCCAGGAAGCGGAAGAAGCAGTCGAAGACGTCCGTGAAGACCGACAGCAGCCGCTGGTCCTCGGGGACCTCGACGCGGATCCGCCGCACCTCGGGCGGCAGCACCGCGTCGGGGTCCATGACCGCGATCTCCTCGGCGATGTCCTTGTAGACCGCGCGCCGCACGACCCCGTCCTCGAGGACGAGGATCACGTTCTCGCCGTGCGGCATGAACACCAGGTCGTAGGCGTAGAAGCTGTGCAGGAGCGGGGTGTAGTACGCCCGCAGGTAGCGGCGCAGCCACTCGGCCGGGGCCAGGCCGGACCGCTCGATCAGGGCACCCGCGAAGGACGCGCCCTCGTGGTCCACGTGCAGCAGCGAGGCCATGGTGGCCAGGGACTCGCCCTCCGCGAGCGACGGCACGGGGCTCTCCCGCCACAGCGCGGCCAGCATCTTGCGGTACGGCGAGTACCGGTCGGTCGCCTGCTCGTACTCGAGGTGCCGGTAGCCGACGGCCGCCCGCTCCCGGATCACCGACAGACCGGTCGACTTCAGCACCGGGTCGTTCTCGACGAGCCGGGCGAGCCAGTCGTTGATCGCCGGGGTCGCCTCCATGTAGGCGGCCGAGAGCCCGCGCATGAAGCCCATGTTGAGCACGGACAGGGCGGTCTTCACATAGTGCTTCTCGGGGTGCGAGCCGTTGAAGAAGGTCCGCACGGACTGCTGGGCCAGGTACTCGTCGTCGCCCTCGCCCAGGCACACCAGGTGCCGGCGGGCGACCTCGGCGGCGAAGGTGACGGTGAGCTTGTTCCACCACTGCCAGGGGTGGACGGGGATGAACAGGTAGTCGGCGGGGTCGAGGCCCTGGCCGGTGAGCGTGGCGCGGAAGCGGTTCAGCGTGGCCTCGCCCAGCTCGTCCCGCAGGAACGCCTCGTACTCGATGCCCGCCCCGGCCGTGAAGGCGGCCCGTGACCGGTGCGCCGCCAGCCACACCAGCCGGACGGGGGCAGCCGCCTCGGGGGCGTACGCCAGGTAGTCGTGGACGCCGAAGCCCAGCCGCCCGTTGTTGGCGACGAAGCAGGGGTGGCCCTCGGTCATACCGGTCTCGATGGCCTGGAAGCCGCTCCCGGCCAGCTCGGCGGCCGGGATCCGCGGCTTGGCGAGCTTGTAGCAGGTGGAGGACAGGGTGGAGGAGATCTCCTCCAGGTAGACCGGGAGGATCTCGTCGCTCAGGCCGAGTGACTGCTTCAGCTCGATGACGAAGTCGAGCGCGGCGAGGGGAAGTTCGGTGCCGTCCCGGTGGCGGGTGATCGAGCCGGCGTCCACCTGCCAGTGGTCGAGGGCACGGCGGACGGCGGTGAAGCGGTAGCGGGTCAGACCGTCGTCGCTGCGGACGGCGTACGCGTCCCCGTCCGCCTCCGGCGTGATCAGCCGCTCGTGCGCGAACTCGGCGAGCGCCTTGCGCACCAGGAGGCGGTTGGCCTGCTCCCAGCGCTCGGGGGAGAGGTGGGCCACGGCATCGGCGGGGCTCATACGGCCACCCCCGTCGCGGCGGTGAACTGCTCACGTGTGCAGAAGCTCAGCAACGCCTTCTTCTCCGGCTTGTCGATCTCCCGTGCGGGCACGAACCCGACGGCTTCGTTGAGGGCGTGCACGGCCTTGTTGCGGACGTCCGGTTCGACGACCACCCGGGCGGTCGCCGGGTCCTCGAAGAGGTGCGCCAGCACGGCGGTGATCACGGCCCGCGTGAAGCCGTGCACGGGGGTGTCGGTCGCGGGGGTGAGAAAGTGCATGCCGACGTCGCCGGGCCGCGGCTCGTACAGGCCGACCAGCTCCCGGTGGGCGGGGTCGTACCTCTCCATCAGGAACGCCGGCACGCCGTCCTCGTCGAGGCCCAGCAGGGCGTCGTGGTGCTCGTCCGCGGCGATCTCCAGGTAGGCGCGCTCGACGTCCGCGGGCTTCGCGTCCTGCATCATCCAGAACGCGGCCTTCGGGTGGGTGACCCACCGGTGCAGCAACGCGGAGTCCCGCGGCGGGTCGAGGGGGCGGAAGGTGAAGGTCATACTGCGAACTCCTGGAAGGCGATCGTCTTCTCGACCGGGTAGTACTCCGTGCCGAGCAGCTCACGGATGATGCAGCTGTTGCGGTACGCGCCCATGCCCAGGTCGGGGCTGGTGATGCTGTGCGTGTGGACGCCGGCGTTCTGCAGGAAGACGCCTTTGCCCGTCACGTCGATCGCGTAGTTCCTCGCCACGTCGAAGTTGCCGTGGGAGTCACGGACCAGGCGGTCCGCGACCGGGCTCAGGAAGTCCGGCTCGGCGTACCTGTAGCCGGTGGCCAGGACCAGGCCCTGGGACTCGATCTCGAAGTCCTTCTCCTGCTCCTCCTGGCGGAAGGACAGGGTGTAGGTGCCGTTCTCGTACGTCGCGCCGCGCAGTGAGGAGTTGGTCAGCAGCCGGGTGGGGACCGGGCCGCCGAGGTTCTTCCGGTAGAGCAGGTCGAAGATCTCGTTGATGAGGTCTCCGTCGATGCCCTTGAACAGACCCTTCTGCTGGGCGGTGAGCCGGTAGCGGGTGGCCTCCGGCAGCCCGCGGTAGTAGTCGACGTACTCCGGCGAGGTCATCTCCAGCGTGAGCTTGGTGTATTCCAGCGGGAAGAAGCGCGGCGAGCGGGTGACCCAGTTCAACCGGTAGCCGTGGACGTCGATCTCACCGAGGAGGTCGTAGTAGATCTCGGCGGCGGACTGCCCGGAGCCGACGAGGGTGATCGAATCCTTCTTCACCAGCTCCGGACGGTGCCGCACATAGCGGGAGTTGTGGATGAAGTCGCCGCCGAGCCCCTGGCAGGCCTCGGGGAGGTACGGCGGGGTGCCGGTGCCGAGGACCAGGTGGCGGGCGCGGTACACCTCGCCGGCCGCGGTGCGTACGGCGTACACCTCGTCCTCGTACGTCACCTCGGTGACCGTCGTGCCGAACCGGACGCTGCTCAGTTTGCCCGCGGCCCAGCGGCAGTAGTCGTCGTACTCGACCCGCAGCGGGTAGAAGTTCTCGCGGATGTAGAACGAGTACAGTCTGCCCTTCTCCTTCAGGTAGTTGAGGAAGGAGTACGGGGAGGTGGGGTCGGCCAGGGTGACCAGGTCCGACATGAACGGGGTCTGCAGGTGGGCGCCGTCGAGGAACATGCCCGCGTGCCACTCGAAGTCGGGCTTGGACTCCAGGAAGACACCGCTCAGTTCGCCGATCGGCTCGGTGAGGCAGGCGAGCCCGAGGTTGAAGGGGCCGAGCCCGATCCCGACGAAGTCGTACGGGGCGGTCGGGGCTTCAGGACGCGCGGTCAAGGGACTCTCCCAGGTACTGCTCGGCGTGGCCGGCGATCAGGTCCAGGACGGCGGTGATGTCGGCCGCCGTCGTCTCGGGGTTGAGCAGGGTGAACTTCAGGTAGTGGCGGCCGCCCACCTTGGTGCCCGCGACGACGGCGTCACCGGAGGCGAACAGGGCCTTGCGGGCGTGGAGGTTGGCGCGGTCGGTCTCGGCCGGGTCGGTGACGGCGGCCGGGACGTAGCGGAAGACCAGCGTGGACAGCGTCGGCTCGACGACGACCTCGAAGCGGGGGTCGGCGGTGAGCAGCTCCCAGCCCTCGTGGGCCAGGTCGCACACCTCGTCGAAGAGTTCCCCGATGCCGTCGGCGCCCATGGTGCGCAGGGTCATCCACAGTTTGAGGGCGTCGAAGCGGCGGGTGGTCTGCAGGGACTTGTCGACCTGGTTGGGGATGCGTTCGCGCACCATACGGCGCGGGTTGAGGTACTCGGCGTGGTAGGTGGCGTGCCGCAGGGTGGCGGCGTCCCGCACCAGCACGGCCGACGAACTCACCGGCTGGAAGAAGGACTTGTGGTAGTCGACGGTGACCGAGTCGGCGCGCTCGATGCCGTCGAGGAGGCCGCGCCGCCGGCGCGAGGCCAGCAGTCCGCAGCCGTAGGCGGCGTCCACGTGCATCCACACCCCGTACTGGGCGCAGAGCTCGGCGATCTCGGGCAGCGGGTCGATGGAGCCGAAGTCGGTGGTGCCGGCCGTGGCCACGACGGCCATGGGGGTGAGGCCTTCCCGTGCGCAGCGCTCCAGTTCGCGGGCGAGTGCCACGGTCTGCATGCGCCTGTCGTGGTCGACGGGGATGCGGACCACGGAGTCCGGGCCCAGGCCGAGGAGGCGGGCGGACTTCTGCACGCTGAAGTGGCCGGCCTCGGAGGCGAGGATCCGCAGTCCGGACGTGGAGTCGCTCTTGGCCTCCTCCCGGGCCAGCAGCAGCGCCTGGAGGTTGGACTGGGTGCCGCCGGAGGTGAACACGCCGTCGGCGGACGGGCCGAGGCCGATGCGCGTGGCCGTCCAGTCGATGAGTCGGCGCTCGATCAGGGTGGCGCCGGCCGACTGGTCCCAGGTGTCCAGGGAGGAGTTGACGGCGCAGAGCACGGCCTCGCCGAGCACCGCGGGGATGACCACCGGGCAGTTGAGGTGGGCGAGGTAGCGGGGGTGGTGGAAGTAGACCGCGTCCCTCAGGTAGACCTCCTCCAGTTCGTCCAGCACCGCGGCGGTGTCGTGCAGCGGCCGGTCGAGGTCGATCCCGTCGATGCGGGGCGCGAGGGCGTCGGCCGTGACGCCGGTGAACGGGCTTTCGGTGGTGGCGAGTTTGGCCGCCACCCGCTCGACTCCTTCGGTCACGGAACGGCGGTAGTGCTCCGCGGTGAGGTGATTGAGCAGGTGCGAGCGCATGTGGGGGTCCTCCGAGGGGACGGTCCGTGCGGTGAGGATCGGGGATCGAGGGATCGGCGCGATCAACTTAGGGTAGCCTAACCTAAGTTGATCGTGCCGAAACCTGCCTCTGCCGTGACCGGCGTCACTTCGGGTGGGGTTACTCCGCCGTCCTGAGCTGCTCCTCGGTCATCCCCCGCCGCCAGTAGCCGACGAAGGTGACGCACCGGCGGTCGATGCCGCGCTCGCCGACGAGGTGCCGGCGCAGCGCCCTGACGCACCCGGACTCACCCGCGATCCAGGCGTAAGGGCGTTCGGCGGACGGGAGACGGGCCTCGCGCAGGGCGCCGAGGGCCAGGGGGGAGCCCTCGCCGCCGCCCTGGCCGCGCACGAGCCAGGTCACCTCGGCATCCGCCTGGGTCACGACGTCCTGGATGTCACCGGCGTGCCCCACCTCCAGCCAGGCGCGCGCCCGGGTGCCGGCCGGCAGGGACTCCAGGACGGCGCAGGCGGCGGGCACGGCGCTCTCGTCGCCCCAGACGACGACGAGGTCGGTGCCCTCGGGCGGGCGGAAGCGGATCGCGCGGTTGTCGGCGACGGCCGGGCCGAGGAGGAGGACGCGGTCACCCGCTGCGGCGCGGGCGGCCCAGCGGGAGGCGGGGCCCGACGGACTGTGCAGGGCGAAGTCGATGTCGATCTCGTCGGGGTCGCGGCGCAGGGCCCGGAGGGTGTACGAGCGCATCACCGCCCGCACGTCGTCCGGGAGTTCGCGCCAGCCCTGCCACCAGCCGTCGCCCAGCTCGAGGGGCACGACGGGCTCGGGCTGACCCGGGTGCGGCAGGAACAGGGACAGCGACTGGTCCCGCCCGTGCGAGTGGAAGGCGTGCAGGTCGGGCCCGCCGAAGGTGACACGGACCAGGGACGGGCCGAGCCGCCTCGTCCGTACGACCTGGAGGGAGAAGAAACGGAACGGGGCGGCCACGGCCGTCGTCATGGGGGCTCCTGACGGTCAGGAAGGGATACGGGCGGTCAGCTGACCTTCTTCGCCTTCTCGATGGCCTCGGCCAGTTCCTCGAGCAGCGGCGCGCACTTGTCGTACGACAGGATCGGCTCGGGGTTGCGTGCGATGACCTGTCCGGCCTTGACCGCCGGCAGCTTCTTCCACGTCCCCTCGGTGATGTCGGCGGGCTGGATCGCCGAGGTGCGGTTGTCCATCATGATGATGTCCGCGTCGTACTTGTCGACGTTCTCCCAGCTCAGCGACTCGTACCAGCCGCCGCCCTTGGCCTTGGCCTGCTCCGGGGGCTCGACGAAGTTCACGCCGAGGGCCTTGAAGTACTCCAGGTCGACCGAGAGGTCGGAGCCGGAGACGTAGAACAGGTCCTGGCTGGCGGAGCCGGCCATCACCTTGATGCCGGGCTTGGCCCTGGCGGCGGCGCGCAGCCGGGCGGCCGCGTCCTCGAAGCGCTTCTTGGCCTCGGTGACCTTGCTCGAGGAGGTGTCCGCGCCGAGGGACTTGGCGAGGGCCAGCATGCGCTGGAGCGGCTCGGTCAGCTGACGGTCGTAGACGGAGATGCCGACGCTCGGCGCGCCGACGGCCAGGATCTTCTTCTTCGACTCGTCGGGGACGTACCAGAGGGTGCCCGCGTCGTCGAACATCGTGGAGATCAGGACGTCGGGGGCGAGGGCCGCGTACTTCTCGATGTTGAACTGGCCCCACTCGTTGCCGAGCACCGTCACCTTGCTGACGTCCATGTCCCCGGCCTGCACGTCGGCCTTGCCGTCCTTGGTCGTCGTCGGGCCGAAGACGCCCTTGGCCTGGATGCCGTAGTCGTACAGCGCTGCGGCCACGCCGACGAAGGCGACGATGTCCGCCGGGACCTTTTCGGCCTTAGCGGTGGTGCCGCGGTCGTCCTTGAAGGACCAGGGGCCGGACGCGCCCTGCGCCGTCCCGCTGCCCGAGCCGCCGTTTTTCCCGTCGTCGTCCCCGCAGGCCGCGAGCGCGGCCCCGAGGCCGAGGGCGCCGCCCGCGGCGAGGATGCCGCGACGAGTGAGCTGGGTGGCACGGGCGTTGGGCATGGGTATGACTGCTTTCGAACGGGGCGGGGCGCCCGCCGGACAGGTTCTAAGGTAGGTTAGCCTAACCTCATCTGATGTCCAGTAGGCGGGGGCACCCCGCTCCCGCGCCGCGGCCGGCCTCCAGGGCCGAACCGGTGCGGGTCAGCCCGTGAGCCCCAACTCCCTCGCGATCAGCATCCGCTGGACCTCGCTCGTGCCCTCGCCGATCTCCAGGATCTTGGAGTCGCGCCACATACGGGCGACCGGGTACTCGTTCATGAAGCCGTAGCCGCCGTGGATCTGGGTGGCGTCACGGGCGTTGTCCACGGCGATCGTGGACGAGTACAGCTTGGCCAGCGCCGCCTCCTTCTTGAACGGCTCGCCCGCGAGCAGCCGGCTCGCCGCGTCGCGCCAGGCCAGGCGGGCCGTGTGGGCCTTCATCTCCATGTCGGCGATCCGGAACTGGATGGCCTGGTTGGCGCCGATCGGACGGCCGAAGGCGTGGCGCTCCTTCGCGTACTTCACCGACTCGTCCACACAGCCCTGGGCCAGACCGGTCGCGAGGGCGGCGATGGCGATGCGGCCCTCGTCGAGGATCCGCAGGAACTGGGCGTAGCCGCGGCCCTCCTCGCCGAGCAGGTTCGCGGCGGGCACGCGGACGTCGGTGAAGGACAGCTCACGGGTGTCGGAGGCGTTCCAGCCGACCTTCGAGTAGGGGGCGGCCACCGTGAAGCCCGGGGTGCCGGACGGGACGATGATCGAGGAGATCCGCGGCCTGCCGTCCGGCTTGCGGCCCGTCACCGCCGTGACCGTGACCAGTCCCGTGATGTCCGTGCCCGAGTTGGTGATGAAGCACTTCGAGCCGTTGATCACCCATTCGTCGGCGTCGGCGTCCAGGCGGGCCGTCGTACGCGTCGCCCCGGCGTCGCTGCCGCCGTCCGGTTCGGTGAGCCCGAACGCGCCCAGGATCTCGCCCGAGCACAGCCGGGGCAGCCACGCGCGCTTCTGCTCCTCGGTGCCGAACAGGTGGACCGGCATCGCGCCCAGGGAGACCCCTGCCTCCAGGGTGATGGCCACCGACGAGTCCACCCGGGCCAGCTCCTCCAGCGCGATGCCGAGGGCCAGGTAGTCGCCGCCCATGCCGCCGTACTCCTCCGGGAACGGCAGCCCGAACAGGCCCATGCGGCCCATCTCGCGGACGATCTCGTACGGGAACTCGTGCCGCTCGTAGAAGTCACCGATCTTCGGCGCCACGACGTCGTGCGCGAACTCCTCCACCGTACGGCGGAGTTCCTCCAGCTCGGGGGAGAGGCGGTGGTCCATGCTGATCACTGGTCCTTGTGGGAGAGGGCGCGGACGGTGCGGGACGGGCTGGGGCGGCCCAGCTGTTCGGCCATCCACACGCTGGTGGCGGTGAGCCGGCCGAGGTCGACCCCGGTGTCGATGCCGAGGCCGTGGAGCATCCACACGAGGTCTTCGGTGGCGAGGTTCCCGGTGGCGGACTTGGCGTAGGGGCAGCCGCCGAGGCCTCCGGCGGAGGCGTCGACCGTCGTCACGCCGTGTTCCAGGGCGGCGTAGGTGTTGGCGAGGGCCTGGCCGTAGGTGTCGTGGAAGTGCACGCCGATGACGTTCGTCGGCACGCGCGCCTCGTCGAGCGCGGCGAGGAGCGCGCGCACATGGCCGGGCGTGGCCACCCCGATGGTGTCGCCGAGGCTCAGCTCGTCGCAGCCCATGTCCCTGAGCGCCCCGCAGACGCGGACGACCTGGTGCAGCGGTACGGCACCCTCCCAGGGGTCGCCGAAACACATCGACACGTACCCCCGCACGTGCGCGCCCTCGTCCTTGGCGCGCCGCACCACCGGCTCGAACACGGCGAGGGACTCGTCGAGGGTGCGGTTGAGGTTGGCCTTCGCGAAGGACTCCGTGGCGCTGGCGAAGACGGCGATGCGGCGGGCGCCGAGGGCGAGCGCCCGGTCCAGGCCGCGCTGGTTGGGGACCAGGACGGGCAGGGCCGCGTCCAGGTCGCTGACGAGCGGGAGCAACTGCTCGGCGTCGGCCAGCTGGGGCACCCATCGGGGGTGCACGAAACTGGTCGCCTCGATCGTGGTCAGGCCGGCGTCGGCCAGGCGGCGGATGAACTCCGCCTTCACCGGCGTGGGCACGGACGCCTTCTCGTTCTGCAGCCCGTCGCGCGCGCCGACCTCGTGGATCCGCACCCGCGCGGGCAGGCCCTGGGCCGGTACGGTCATGGGCAGTCCGCCGGTGCTCACTCGACCGCCTCCTGAGCGGGCGCGATGACGGCCAGCACCTGGTCCATGGCGACCGTCGTGCCCGGCCGCACGTCCAGTTCGGTGACCGTGCCGGCGTGCGGGGCGGAGATGACGTGCTCCATCTTCATCGCCTCGACCACCAGCAGGCTCTGGCCCGCGGCCACCTCGTCGCCGACGGCCACCTTCACCACCGTCACCGTGCCCGGCATGGGCGCGGTCAGCGAGTCGGCGCCGGCGCGCGCGGACCGGGACAGGGACGCGGCCACCTGGTCGTGGTCGCGCACCTGCCAGGCGTCGCCGTCCCGGCCGAGCCAGTCGGCGGCGCGGTGGAAGGTGTGCCGGACACCGTCGAGGGTGACGGTGACCCGGTCGTCGGTGACGGTGTGAGCGCCCCGGGGGACGTACGTCACCGGGTCGTGCACCCGGAGGGAGAAGGCGGGCCGCTTCGGCCTGCCGCCCAGACGCCAGCCGCTCGGCACCGAGAAGGGATCGGTCCAGCCGTCCCCACGGGGCTCCAGCGCCTCCAGCCGTACGGCCGCCGCCGCCTCGTACACCTCCTCGGGCACGTCCGTGGGAACCAGCTCGTCCATCACCCGCTCCACCAGCCCGGTGTCCAGCTCGCCCGCGACGACCGCCGGGTGGGCCAGCAGCCTGCGCAGGAACCCGGTGTTGGTCTGCACGCCCAGGGTCACCGTCTGCGCGAGGGCGGCCCGGAGCTTGCGCAGCGCGGTCGCGCGGTCCGGCCCGTACGCGATCACCTTGGACAGCATCGGGTCGTAGAGACTGCCGACCTCCGTGCCCTCGCTGAGCCCCGAGTCGGTGCGGACGCCGTCGCCCTGGGGCTCGTGCAGCAGGAGCACCGTGCCGCCGGACGGCAGGAAGCCGCGCGCGCCCTCCTTGACCGACACGGTCTCGGCGCAGACCCGCGCCTCGACCGCGTGCCCGGTGAGCCGTACGTCCCGCTGCCCGAAGGACAGGGCTTCCCCGGCGGCCACCCGCAGCTGCCACTCCACCAGGTCGAGGCCGCCCCCGGCGCCGGCCGGACCGATGGACACCGTGAGTTCGGTGACCGGGTGCTCCACCTGGAGGCGGGTGTTCATCTCCATGAAGTAGTACGACGCGGGGTCGCCGCCGGGCACGATGAACTCCACCGTGCCCGCGCCGCGGTACCCGCACGAGCGCGCCGCCTGCACGGCCGCCTCGCCCATCGAGGCCCGGGTCGCCTCGTCGAGGAGCACGCTCGGCGCCTCCTCGACGACCTTCTGGTGCCTGCGCTGGAGCGAGCACTCGCGCTCGCCCAGGTGGACGACGTTGCCGTGCCCGTCGGCCAGGACCTGGATCTCGATGTGCCGGGGCCGGTCCACCCACCGCTCGACGAGCAGCGTGTCGTCGCCGAAGGAGGCGCGGGCCTCGCGGCGGGCGGCGGCGATCTCCTCCTCCAGCGCGGTCACGTCCCGCACCAGGCGCATGCCCTTGCCGCCGCCGCCCGCGGAGGGCTTCAGCAGGACGGGCACGCCGATCTCCCTGGCCGCCCCGGCCAGCTGCTCGTCGCTCAGTGCGCTGCCGCTCGAGCCGGGTACCACCGGCACCCCGGCGGCCCGCACCGTCTCCTTGGCCCGGATCTTGTCGCCCATGAGCGCGATCGCGTCCGCCGGCGGGCCGATGAAGACCAGCCCGGCCTCCTGGCACGCGCGCGCGAAGCCCGCGTTCTCGGCGAGGAAGCCGTACCCGGGGTGGACGGCCTGGGCGCCGGTGCGGGCGGCGGCCTGAAGGAGCCGCTCCACCGACAGATAGCTCTCGGCCGCCGGGGCCGGGCCGATCCGTACCGCCGTGTCGGCCTCCCGGACGTGCCGGGCGTCGGCGTCCGCGTCGGAGAAGACGGCGACGGAGCGCACGCCCATCGACCGCAGCGTACGGATGACGCGTACGGCGATCTCGCCCCGGTTGGCCACCAGCACTGTGTCGAACATGGTCGTGAAGCCCCCCTCTACATCCGGAAGACGCCGAACTGGGGGTCCCCCAGGGGCGCGTTGGCACAGGCGGTCAGGGCCAGCCCCAGCACCTGACGGGTCTCCATCGGGTCGATGACCCCGTCGTCCCAGAGCCGGGCGGTGGCGTAGTAGGCGTTGCCCTGGCGCTCGTACTGCGCGCGGACGGGTGCCTTGAAGGCCTCCTCGTCCTCGGCCGGCCACTCCTCGCCCCGGGCCTGGAGCTGGTCCCGCTTGACGGTGGCGAGGACGGAGGCGGCCTGCTCGCCGCCCATCACGGAGATCTTGGCGTTCGGCCACATCCACAGGAAGCGGGGGGAGTAGGCCCGTCCGCACATGGAGTAGTTCCCCGCCCCGTACGACCCGCCGACCACGACGGTCAGCTTGGGCACGCGGGTGCAGGCGACCGCGGTCACCATCTTGGCGCCGTGCTTGGCGATGCCGCCGGCCTCGTAGTCCTTGCCGACCATGAAGCCGGAGATGTTCTGCAGGAACACCAGCGGGATCCCGCGCTGGTCGCACAGCTCGATGAAGTGGGCGCCCTTCTGGGCGGACTCGGAGAACAGGATGCCGTTGTTGGCGACGATCCCCACCGGGTGGCCGTGGATCCGGGCGAAGCCGGTGACCAGGGTCTGCCCGAACTCCGCCTTGAACTCGGCGAACCGGGAGCCGTCGACCACGCGTGCGATGATCTCGCGCACGTCGTAGGGGGTGCGGGAGTCGACCGGGACCGCGCCGTAGAGCCCGTACGGGTCGGTCTTCGGCTCGACGGCGGGCACCACGTCCCAGGGCAGGGCCCCGCGCGCGGGGAGGGTCGCGACGATGTTCCGCACGATCCGCAGGGCGTGGGCGTCGTCCTCGGCGAGGTGGTCGGTGACGCCGGAGACCCGCGAGTGCACCTCGCCGCCGCCGAGCTCCTCGGCGGTGACGACCTCGCCGGTGGCGGCCTTCACCAGCGGGGGGCCGCCGAGGAAGATCGTGCCCTGGTCGCGGACGATCACGGCCTCGTCGCTCATCGCGGGCACGTAGGCCCCGCCGGCGGTGCAGGAGCCGAGGACCGCGGCGATCTGCGGGATGCCCGCGCCGGACATCCGGGCCTGGTTGTAGAAGATCCGCCCGAAGTGGTCGCGGTCCGGGAAGACCTCGTCCTGCAGGGGCAGGAAGGCGCCGCCGGAGTCGACGAGGTAGAGGCAGGGCAGCCGGTTCTCGAGGGCCACCTCCTGCGCGCGCAGGTGCTTCTTCACCGTCATCGGGTAGTACGTCCCGCCCTTGACGGTGGCGTCGTTGGCGACGATCACGCACTCGCGCCCGCTGACCCGCCCGATCCCCGCGATGACCCCGGCGGCCGGGGCCTGTCCCTCGTACATCCCGTCGGCGGCCAGCGGGGCCAGCTCCAGGAAGGGCGAACCGGGGTCGAGCAGGGTGTCCACCCGGTCCCTGGGCAGCAGCTTGCCGCGCGCGGTGTGGCGGGCGCGGGCCTTCTCGCCGCCGCCGAGCGCCGCCGCGGCGAGCTTGCCGCGCAGCTCCTCGACGAGCTCGCGGTGCGCTTCCTCGTTGGCCCGCCAGGCCTCCGACGCGGGGTCTGCCGCGCTCGTCAGCTCCGGTGCCTCGTGCATCCTGCGGTCCCCTCACCCAGTGATCGACTGTTAATGAGCGTTAACCATTTCCCTTAGGTTAACGAGCGCTAACCTCGCTGTCTAGAATTGATTTCATGGCCACGAGAACCGACGCCCCCACCCGACGCGAGCAGATCCTCAAGGAGGCCGCCCGGCTCTTCGCCGAACGGGGCTTCCACGGGGTCGGTGTCGACGAGATAGGCGCGGCGGTGGGCATCAGCGGGCCCGGCCTCTACCGCCACTTCGCGGGCAAGGACGCGATGCTCGCCGAGCTGCTGGTCGGCATCAGCGGCCAGCTGCTGACCGGGGCCAAGCGGCGCCTGGCGGAGGCCGACGGCGCGGCTGCCCCGGAGGCGGTCCTGGACTCGCTCATCGAAGGGCACATCGACTTCGCGCTCGACGACCGTCCCCTCATCACCCTGCACGACCGCGAGCTGGACCGCCTGCGCGACAGCGACCGGAAGCTGGTCCGCCAGCTCCAGCGGCAGTACGTCGAACTGTGGGTGGAGGTCGTCCGCGAGGTCTATCCGGACCTGGCCGAACCGGCGGCCCGCTCGGCCGTGCACTCGGTCTTCGGCCTGCTGAACTCGACGCCGCACCTGGGCCGCGCCGGCTCCCTGCCGGGCCGGGGGGCCACCTCGCAGCTGCTGCACCGGATGGCGCGGGGCGCGTTCGCGGCGGCGTCGGGGACCGGCTCCGCTCCGGCGTGACGAGCGTTACCCCGACCCCTCTGGACCGCTTCCGTACTCGCCGGTACCTTTGATCTGAGCAAGCGCTTAGACATGCCGACGTGGAGGTGGCGGAGTGCGCCGCACGCTGTTCAACGAGGATCACGAGGCGTTCCGGGAGACCATCCGCGCCTTCATCGAGGCCGAGGTCGTGCCGGTCTACGACGAGTGGTTCGCCGCCGGCCAGGCGCCGCGCGAGTTCTACTACAAGCTCGCCGAGCTGGGCGTCTTCGGCATCCGCGTCGACGAGGAGTACGGCGGCGCGGGCATCGACTCCTACAAGTTCGAGGCCGTCCTCTACGAGGAGACCGCCCGCGCGGGCGTCTCCTTCGGCGGCTCCGGCGTCCACGTGCTGCTCGGCCTGCCCTACATCAAGCTGCTCGCCACCGACGAGCAGAAGAAGCGCTACCTGCCGAAGTTCGTCTCCGGCGAGGAGATGTGGGCCATCGCGATGACCGAGCCGGGCACCGGCTCCGACCTCGCGGGCATGAAGACCACCGCCAAGCTCTCCGAGGACGGCACACACTACGTCCTCAACGGCGCCAAGACCTTCATCACCGGCGGCGTGCACGCCGACCGCATGATCGTCTGCGCCCGCACCTCCGCGCCCACCGCCGAGGACCGCCGCCACGGCATCTCCCTCTTCGTCGTGGACACCAAGGCCCAGGGCTACTCCGTCGGCCGCAAGCTCGACAAGCTCGGCCTGAAGACCTCCGACACCGCCGAGCTGGCCTTCGTCGACGTCAAGGTCCCGGCCGAGGACCTCCTGGGCGAGGAGAACAAGGGCTTCTCCTACCTGGGCCACAACCTCGCCTCCGAGCGCTGGGGCATCGCCTACGGCGCCTACGCGCAGGCCAAGGCCGCCGTCCGGTTCGCCAAGCAGTACGTCCAGGACCGCGTCGTCTTCGGCAAGCCCGTCGCCGCCTTCCAGAACACCAAGTTCGAACTGGCCGCCTGCCAGGCCGAGGTGGACGCCGCCGAGGCCGTCGCCGACCGCGCCACCGAGGCCCTCGACGCCGGCGAGCTGACCCCTGCCGAGGCCGCCTCCGCCAAGCTCTTCTGCACCGAGGTCGCCCACCGCGTGATCGACCGCTGCCTCCAGCTGCACGGCGGCTACGGCTTCATGAACGAGTACCCGATCGCCCGTCTGTACGCCGACAACCGCGTCAACCGCATCTACGGCGGCACCAGCGAGATCATGAAGACGATCATCGCCAAGGACATGGGTCTGTAAGCGGCGCGCAACCACCGGCGGATACAACCGACTCCATGAGCAAGGCACTCAAGGATCTCCTCGATCTGCTCGACCTCGAGCAGATCGAGGAGAACATCTTCCGCGGCCAGTCCCGATCCGTGTCCGCCGCCGTCCCGCGGGTCTTCGGCGGGCAGGTGGCGGCCCAGGCGCTGGTCGCCGCCGGGCGCACGGTCCCCGCGGACCGGCACGCCCACTCCCTGCACGCCTACTTCCTCCGCCTCGGGGACCCCGGCGCGCCCATCGTCTACGACGTCGAACGCATCCGCGACGGCCGTTCCTTCACCACCCGCCGGGTCGTGGCGATCCAGCACGGCAGGCCGATCTTCACCCTGTCGGCGTCCTTCCAGACCCACGAGGACGGCCTCGACCACCAGGCCCCCATGCCCCCCGCGCCCGACCCGGCCACCGTGCCCACCTCCCAGGAGCGCCTGCGCGGCTACGGCCACCTCGACCCGCAGATCATCGAGCGGTTCCTCGAGGCCCGCGAGGCGGTCGACCTGCGCTACGTGGACGAGCCGCCGTACGGGAGGTTCGGCGGGCCGCGCGAGCCGCACTCCCAGGTGTGGTTCCGCGCCAACGGCAAGCTCGAGGGCGCCATCGACGTACCCCTGCTGCACGTCGTCCTGGCCACCTACGTCTCCGACATGACCCTCCTCGACTCCGTGCTGCTCGCGCACGGCCGCGGCGGCTGGGCCGTCGGCGACGTCGTCGGGGCCTCGCTCGACCACGCGATGTGGTTCCACCGGCCGTTCCGGGCCGACGAATGGCTGCTGTACGACCAGGAGTCGCCGTCGGCGTACGGCGGCCGCGGTCTCGGCCAGGCCCGCATCTACACCCAGGACGGGCGGCTGGCCGTCTCGGTGATCCAGGAGGGCGTCGTCCGCGTCCCGAGGTGAGACGCGTGGGTCGGATGAGAGAGGTTGCCCGGGGTGCCGAATGCCGAGCGCGGTACTAGGCTTGCTGAGTGAAAGCCGCAGCGCGCGGCATGTCCGGCCGGCGAGGTTCCCGAACAGCGGAATCTCAGCCGCGGGACCCGCTCGGGCCAAGGCGTGAGTGTCCCGCAGGCGCCGGTGGAGTGATCGCGCTTCACACAACAAGCGGTGATCCCCGAGACCGCGCCGCGCTCTTCGCACCGCGGCGGCGGCCATCCCCCTCGCTTCCTCCGAGAAGCCATGGGCGACGATGGAACGGAAGGTTTTCCCATGCGAGTACAACGCGCGAGGCGCCTCCTCGCGGCGTCCGCCGCCGGCCTGCTGATGGCGGGCGGAGTCGCGATCGGCACAGCGGGTACCGCATCCGCATCGGAGTCGTACAACCACCACAACAGCTACAGCAGCGACTGTGGAAACTGGTGGAACAACGACGACTGCGGCTACGGCGACCACAACGGACGCGGCGACCACAACGGTAACGGCGACCACAACGGACGCGGCAACTACAACGGTTACGGCGACCACAACGGACGGGGCAATGGCCACGGCAACGGCCACGGCAATGGCCACGGCAATGGTCATGGCAACGGCAATGGCCACGGCAACGGCGGCCACGGCGGTGGCGGCGGTGGCGGCCACGGCGGTGGCGGCGGTGGCGGCCACGGCGGTGGCGGCGGTGGCCGCTGAGCCCACCCCATGAAGGCCCGATGTGCGACTCCGTCAAAGGAGCCGCACATCGCGGCTTCACGGGCCGGGCGCTCTCAGGAGAGGCCGGCCTCCGCCAGCAGATACGCCGTCAGCGGATCGTAGTGACGCGGGCTGACCACATGGTCGTCGAGAGGCACGGCCACCTGGAGGGTGCCCTCCGACTCGGCGAGGAACAGGGCCGGGTCGTTGCAGTCCGCGAAGCCCACCGAGTCGACGCCGTGCCGGCCGGCGTACCCCGCCCAGCCGTGGTCGGCGACGACCAGGTCGGGCAGCGGGCGGCCCTCGCGCTCCAGGCCGGTCAGAACGGCCCGCATCGGCGCACCGGAGTGCGTGTGCCACAGCGTGGCGCCGTGCTCGAGCACCGCCACGTCCGCGAACTGCATCACGTACCCCTCCTCCGTCTGCAGACCGTCGGGGATGACGACGATCTCGCAGCCGGCGGCGCGCAACGCGACGGCCGTGGCCCGGTGCACGTCCAGCAGACCGCCGGGGTGGCCGGTGGCGAACAGCACCCGCTGCCGCCCGTCGGCCGCCTTGCGCAGCCGCTGCGCCATGCGCTCCAGGGCGTCGACGGTCAGTTCGGGGTCGATGGTGTCCCGCCCGTACCGGTACTCCGGATCGTCGTTGACACCGACCCGCTCCGCCATCACCGCGAGCACGTCCTGCTCGTCCCGCCAGCGGTCGCCGAACTCCAGGCCGAACCAGAAATGGCGGTCGCCGTTGGCCAGCTTGCGGTAGTGGGAGAGGTTGTTCTCGCGGGGCGTCGCGACGTCGCCCGCGATACGGGTCTGCACAAGGTGGTCGACGAGCTCGGCGCGGCTGGGTGTCCCGGGTATCGGCATGCCCCCCATTGTGAGGCAGGTCTCTGTGCGCGTCCCCGGGACAGCGGCCGCTGCGACGTGGGTCACGTCGCAGGTCAGCCGTGGTCCCTCACCGGTTCCGCAACGCGAACCACAACTCCATGCGTACGTCCGGATCGTCCAGATCGGCGTCGAGGAGCGTCGCGCACCGGGCGATCCGCTGCCGGACGGTGTTGCGGTGCACCGACAGGGCCACCGCCGTGCGGTCCCAACTGCCGTGCAGGGACAGCCAGGTGCGCAGCGTCTCGGTGAGCGCGGGATGGGCCCCGACGGGCCCGAGGAGCGCGCGGGCGTGGCTCTCGGCCTCGCCGGGCGGCACCAGGTCGGCCAGGCCCGGGCGGCCGCCGTGCCGGACCAGCGCCGTGCGGGTGGCGCGGGCGCGGGTCAGGGCGCGGGCCGCCTGGGTGTCGGCGGCGGGCCAGTCGTCCGGCGTCACGGGGGCGCTGACCCCGAGGGTCCAGCCGGACCGCGCGGCCGGCTCCCGGTCGGCGGGCACCAGGATCCGGACCACGCCGTCCGCGAGGTCGACCAGGGCGGACCCGAGCGCGGCGCCCAGCGCCGAGGCGGCCACCGCGTCCGGGGCCCGGCCCTCCGGCCGCGCGTGTACGACGACCCACCGGTCCGCGCCGAGCAGCGGGGCCACGTCCTCGGGCGGGGCGCCCAGCAGCAGCCGTACCAGGGCCGACGAACGGGCCGCTCCCGCGTCGCTGAGGTGCTCGCCGGTGAGGAGGGAGAGGAGGACGGCGGCGACGGAGGCGATGGTGTGGTCCCCGGGCTCGCGCCGCTCGGTGGCGACCCCGAGCACGAAGCCCTGACCGGCGCCGAGGGCGTAGACGGCGAGGTGGGTGCCGCGGACGCTGTCCGTGGCGGAGGACGGGGCCTGCGCCACGGTGGGCCGTACCACCCCCGCCAGCGCGGCCAGCGCCGTCCGTACCTCCTGCGGTGCCTCCCGGCCCGCCGCCGCGACCTGTGCGCCGTCCGGGCCGTACAGCGCCGCCCGCCCGCCCAGGCGCTGGGCCAGCCGGCGCAGCACCGCGGGCACCGGGTCGGGGCGGGAGGCGGCGGAGGCGAGGCTCTGCTGCGCCTCGGTGACCCGGCGCAGCTCGGCCAGCCGGGCCTGCGCCATCAGCTGCCAGACCGCGCGGGCCACACCGGAGAACGTGGTCCGCGGCGGCACCTCCAGCAGGGGGAGCGCGCGGGCGTCACAGGCGGCCGCCAGGGCCCGCGGCACCGTGTCGTGCACGGGCGCCAGCCCGAAGCCGAGCGCCGCCCCGCCCGCCGCGACGATCCGGGACACGTAGCCGTCGAAGTAGTCGTCGGGACCGGTCCCGGAGCCCGCCGCCCCCGGGACGTGCGCCCCCGCCGTCAGCAGCAGCTCGCCGCCCAGCAGGTACGGGTAGGGGTCGGCCATCTCCGAGGCGTGCGCCCAGTGGATCACGATGCCGGGGTCGTCCGGGCCCGCGATCTGCCTCAGGCCCAGGTCCTCCCGGGCCAGCAGCGCGGCCAGGGGGACCTGCGGGGTCGGCGGGACCGCTGGTGCCAAGGCGTCCAGAACGGTGTGCGTTTCCTTCATCGCACCCCCTCTCCATGGATGAAACGTACACTTCCGTGGTTCTGATCGGCGGCCTAGGCTCGGTGAAGGCGTCAGAGCAAGACGTACCAACACGTGCAAGACCTGCATACGCGACGAAGCGTCGGAAAGAAGGCAGTTCCCATGAGCGGCAACGAGACGCCCCGCGGCCCCGTCGACTCCTCCCGCGTCCCGCGGTACGCCGGCCCCGCGACCTTCGCGCGGCTGCCCCGCCTCGACCAGGTGGGCACCGCCGACGTCGCGGTGGTGGGCGTGCCGTTCGACTCCGGTGTCTCGTACCGGCCGGGTGCCCGCTTCGGCGGCAACGCCATCCGCGAGGCGTCCCGCCTGCTGCGCCCCTACAACCCGGCGCAGGACGCCTCCCCCTTCGCCCTCGCGCAGGTCGCCGACGGCGGCGACATCGCGGTGAACCCGTTCGACATCAACGAGGCCGTGGAGACCGTCGAGGCCGCCGCCGACGAACTGCTCGGCACCGGCGCCCGCCTGATGACCCTCGGCGGCGACCACACCATCGCCCTGCCCCTGCTGCGCTCGGTCGCGAAGAAGCACGGCCCGGTCGCCCTGCTCCACTTCGACGCCCACCTCGACACCTGGGACACCTACTTCGGCGCCGAGTACACGCACGGCACCCCGTTCCGCCGCGCGGTCGAGGAGGGCATCCTCGACACCTCCGCCCTCTCCCACGTCGGCACCCGCGGCCCGCTGTACGGCAAGCAGGACCTCACCGACGACGAGAAGATGGGCTTCGGCATCGTCACCTCGGCCGACGTCTACCGGCGGGGCGCCGACGAGGTCGCCGACCAGCTGCGCCGGCGCATCGGCGACCGCCCGCTGTACATCTCCGTCGACATCGACTGCCTCGACCCGGCGCACGCGCCCGGCACCGGCACCCCCGAGGCGGGCGGCATGACCTCCCGCGAGCTGCTGGAGATCCTGCGCGGGCTGGCATCCTGCAACCTGGTGTCGGCGGACGTCGTCGAGGTGGCCCCCGCGTACGACCACGCGGAGATCACGTCGGTGGCCGCGTCCCACACGGCGTACGAACTGACCACGATCATGGCCCGGCAGATCGCGCGGGCCCGCGAGGAGAACGAGGGCAACTGACCCACGACCACGCCCTGGTACTCCACCCGGCCCTCGCCCGCCCAACCACCTGGGCTGGGACCGATCCCCCGATCGGCTGTGCGCGCTGACCTTCACGGGACAGGTTCCGTGAGGTCGCCGGCGTCGCGGCCGGGCCGATGCCGGATGCGGCCGTTACCCTGGGCCCGGATCCGTCTCCGTCTTCCCGCTGATCGGCGTCCTCGGGGCCGACGCCTCCGGCAGGCCGAACGCGCTGACCGCGATGACGGACATGCGCACCGCGGTCCCTCGGGCGGATCGCGCTCCCCGAGTACGAAGAGCGGCGGGCGGACCTCGACGAGCTGGGGCGGCGAATGCGGATGGGCGATCTCCGGTGAGCCGGGCTGAACTCCCCTGAAGAAGGGGAGTTCAGCCACGGTCAGGTCTACCAGATCGCCTCGACCCACTCCGGGTGGTCGATGAACGGGTTGCGGTTGTGCTGGTAGGTGTCGTAGATGACCTGGTTGCGGCGCTCCTCGAAGGCGCTCGGCGGGTCCGCCTCGTTCCACGCCTTGAGGACGGAGAGCTTGCCGATGTACGGGTTGCTGCCGTTGTTGACCTTGTCGTTGGGCTCCAGGTCGGCGAAGCCGTCATCGCCCTCGTAGCGCACGGCCATGTAGAGGATCATGCGGGCCACGTCGCCCCTGTCCGCGGCGCGTGGCTGGAAGGAGTCGGAGTCGACGAGGCTGCCGCCGCCGTTGGTGACCGTGCTGCCGCCGTTGTCGAAGTCCAGGTTGCCGCGGATGCTGTTGACCTGCACGTCCGCGGGGCGCAGGTGGTGCAGGTCGGTGCCGGGGCCGGTGACCTCGCCGAAGTCGCCGTGGGACTTGGCCCACACGTGCTCGCGGTTCCAGTCGCCGACGTCGCCGCCGTTGAGGGACTTGCTGCGCGAGACACCGCTGTACAGCAGGATCACGTTGCTGCTGTTGTTCGGGTCCTGGTCGGTGTCCTTCAGGGCGTTCCAGACCGCGGAGTAAGAGATCTTCGTCTGGCTGCTGATGATCGTGTGCAGGGAGGACTTCAGGCTCGTGCCCGTCTTGCCGATCGCGTTCTTGTAGTACGTCGAGTCGTACGCCGTCGTGGTCGCCGCGGCGGGGGTCGCGGTCAGGGCGGGAACGGTGAGGCCGACCAGGACGGCGGCCGTGGTCAGGGCCACCGGCTTCCATCGGCGTATGCGTGTCGCCAGCATGTGGGGTTCCGATCTACGCGGGTTGACTGGAGGCGGCAATCGGGAGAATGACATGAACATGCGGCCCTGTAAATGGACGACGCGTGTCCATCGGGTGACGGGAAACGGCAAATTGGGCTTTGTCCAGACGAGTTGACGAGCCGCCATGGCCGAAGCGGCCCCCGACCGATGGTCGGGGGCCGCTTCGGCCGTACGGGCGCGTCCGCGTCAGCCGACGTCCGACGGGTCCAGACGGTAGACCGTCGACGTCGAGCCGCTGCTCTGCGACGACGCGTCAGCGCCGGAAGAGGCCGCGTCCGAGGACGGGTCCGCCGAGCCGGAAGCCGACGAGCTCTTGCCGTACGCGCTCTCCTTCACCGCCGTCCCGTGCTTCTGCACCCACGAGGTCACCGCGGAGCTGAGGTTGTTGCCGCCGCCGGGGCCGCCGCCCATGCCGCCGCCGCCCATGCCGCCGCCGACCTGGACGTAGTGCAGTTCGCCCTTCTTCACCAGTTCCTCGAGCCGGGCGACGGTCATCGCGTTGTCGGTGCCGGTGAAGCCCCACATGGAGATGACGGGCTGCCCGGAGCTGAGCTCGATCTGCGCCGCGCCCTGTGAGGTGGACACGGCCAGGAGCCACTTGGCGCCGTCCTGGTGCTTCTTCAGGTAGGCGATGAGCTCGCTGCTCGCGCCACCCATGCCGCCGCCACCGCCGGGGCCGCCCATGCCGCCGCGCCGGCCGGCCGTACCGCCCGGCTCACCGGTGCCACCGGGGGGCGTACCGCCGCCGGAGCCGGTGGGCGGGCCGCCCGCCTCCGCGTCGCCGCCGCCCTGCTGACCGCCGGGGAAGCCCCCGCCCTGCGGGAGTTCGCCGTTGCCGCCGCCGGGTGCCGTCCGGCCGCCCTGCTGCGGCATCTCCCCGCCGCCCGGGAACCCGCCCCGGCCGCCGCCTGCGCCGGGCCCGCCGCCGAAGCCGCTGCCCGTGGACGGGCCGGCCGTCGGGTTCACACCGCCCATGCCGCCACCGCCCGACTCCGCGGGCACCGACCAGGCGTACGCCGCCGGGCCCGCGACCGCCGCGACGACCGCCGCCGCCACCGAGGCCGCCAGCAGCCGCACCCGGCCGCCCGAGCGGAAGACCAGCAGGCCCGTGATCGCCGCCGCCATGACCACGCCGACCACCGGCCACAGCCAGGTGTTCCAGCCGGCGGCCCGGCGCAGCAGCACGATCGCCCAGACGCCGGTGACACCCAGGGCTGCGGGCAGCACCCACACCCACCGCCGGTCGGCCCGGAAGGCGCGCAGCAGCATCAGGCCGCCGCCCCCGCACAGCGCGGCGATGCCGGGCGCGAGCGCGGTCGTGTAGTACGGGTGCATGGTGCCCTCGGCCATGGCGAACGTCAGGTAGTGCAGGGCCGTCCAGCCGCCCCACAGCACCAGCGCGGCACGCGTGGGGTCGGTCCGCGGCGCCTTCCCGCACAGCACCAGGCCGCCGACGCAGGCGATCGCGGCGAAGGGGATCAGCCAGGAGATCTGGCCGCCGAGGATGTCGTTGAACAGGCGGCCGAGCCCGGCGGAACCGGAGAAGCCGCCGCCTCCGCCCCCGCCGCCCCCGCCGTTGCCCTCGCCGCCGAGGACCCGGCCGAGGCCGTTGTAGCCCATGATCAGGTCCCAGGCGGTGCCGTCCGTGGAGCCGCCGATGTACGGGCGGTCGGACGCGGGGACGAGGGACACCGCGGCCGCCCACCAGAAGCTGGAGACGGCGAGGACCACGGCCGCGAGCGCCAGGTTGGCGATCCGCTTCAGCAACGGCAGCCGGGTCGCGTACAGGGAGACCGCGAAGACGGCGGGCAGCGCGATGTAGCCCTGGAGCATCTTGGTGTTGAACGCCAGGCCGAAGCAGGCCGCGGAGCCCAGCAGCGGCAGCACCGTCCCGCTGCTCACCGCGCGCAGCGCCAGCGCGGCCCCGCCGACCATCAGCAGCACCAGCAGCGTGTCCGGATTGTTGTCCCGGTTGATGGCCACCGTGATCGGGGTCAGGGCGAGCACCAGCGCGGCGACCGCCGCCGCCGCGTGCCCCCACACCCGCTTCACGGAGGAGTGCAGGATCCAGATGGTGGCCAGCGCGGCCACGATCATCGGCGCCATCATCTGCCAGGTGCCGAACCCGAAGATCCGGCAGGACAGGCCCATGACCATCAGGGCGAGGGGCGGCTTGTCGACGGTGAGGAAGTTGCCCGCGTCCAGGGAGCCGAAGAACCAGGCCTTCCAGCTCTGCGTGCCGCTCAGGACGGCCGCGCTGTAGAAGCTGTTGAGGCTGTTCCCGGAGAGGTTCCAGGAGTAGAGCACCGCCGCCAGGACCAGGATCGCGATCAGCGCGGGGAGCGACCAGCGGGGCGCGGCGTCCGGGGCCGCCGCGGACGGGGCGGGCGGCGGCGGGTCGGTGGTCACGGCCGGGTGGGGGAGTGGATCGGTGGCAGATGTCACGGGTGCAGCCTGCCGGACCGGGGTGGGTGGGGGCTGTGCCGCACCTGGCACCTGGCTGTGAAGAGGCGAAGGGCCCGGACTGCCGGCGCCGGCGTCTCGCGGAGCCGAGCGCCTGTCCCACGAACAGCCGCTGGTGGCGCCCTGTCCGGGGCGGGCGACGGCGCGTGCGCACGAGGGTCTGGCGATCACGGGCGCGGCCTTCGACCGGGAGGTGGGACACCTGGGCGCCTCACTGGCTCAGGCCGGTGTCGACGAGGAGACGAATTGTTGCGGAGGGATGAAATCCGCTTCTGCATGCGTTGGAGCCTTCCGGCAGACCAGGATGGAAGACCAGGGCGAAAACGGAGGGCACCCGCGTGACACCGCAACGGGGATGGGCACGTCGACTGGCCGGATACGCGTGGCGGTATCCGAAGAACGTCGTCCTCGCGCTGGGCTCCTCGCTCGCCGGCATGGCCGTCATGGCGCTCGTCCCGCTGGTCACCAAGGTGATCATCGACGACGTGATCGGCGACCACAGCCGGCGCATGGCCCCCTGGGCGGGCGTCCTGGTGGCGGCCGCGGTCCTCGTCTACGCCCTGACCTACGTCCGCCGCTACTACGGCGGCCGGCTCGCCCTCGACGTCCAGCACGACCTGCGGACCGAGATGTACGGGACGATCACCCGCCTCGACGGCCGCCGCCAGGACGAGCTGTCCACCGGGCAGGTGGTCGGCCGGGCCACCAGCGACCTCCAGCTGGTCCAGGGCCTGCTCTTCATGCTGCCGATGACCATCGGCAACCTCCTGCTCTTCCTGATCTCCCTGGTGATCATGGCCTGGCTGTCGCTGCCGCTGACCCTGGTCGCCCTCGCGGTCGCCCCCGCGCTCGGCTGGATCGCCCGGCGCAGCCGCTCCCGGCTGCACCCCGCCACCTGGTACGCCCAGGCCCAGGCGGCGGCCGTCGCGGGCGTGGTCGACGGCTCGGTCAGCGGCGTGCGCGTGGTCAAGGGCTTCGGGCAGGAGGAGCAGGAGACCGGAAAGATCCGCGAGGTCAGCCGCCGCCTCTTCGCCGGACGGCTGCGCACCATCCGGCTGAACAGCAGGTACACCCCGGCCCTCCAGGCCGTCCCCGCGCTCGGCCAGGTCGCCATGCTGGCGCTGGGCGGCTGGCTGGCCGTGCGCGGCCACATCACGCTCGGCACCTTCGTCGCCTTCTCCACCTACCTCGCGCAGCTCGTCGGTCCGGTCCGGATGCTCGCCATGGTCCTCACCGTCGGCCAGCAGGCCCGCGCCGGCACCGAGCGGGTGCTGGAGCTGATCGACACCGAGCCGTCGTTCGAGGAAGGCACCAAGACCCTCCCCGCCGACGCCCCAGCGACCGTCGAGTTCGACGACGTGTCCTTCGGCTACGACCACGCCTCCGGCGGGACCAGCCCGGTGCTCCAGGGCCTGAGCTTCGAGATCCGCCCCGGCGAGACCCTCGCCGTCGTCGGCTCCTCAGGCTCCGGCAAGTCCACGGTCTCCCTCCTGCTGCCGCGGTTCTACGACGTCACCCACGGCGCCGTCCTGATCGGCGGCCACGACGTGCGCGAGCTGACCCTCGACTCGCTGCGGGCCGCCATCGGCCTGGTCCCCGAGGACTCCTTCCTGTTCTCCGACAGCGTCCGCGACAACATCGCCTACGGCCGCCCCGACGCCACCCAGGACGAGATCGAGGCCGCCGCCCGCGCCGCCCAGGCCCACCGGTTCATCACCGCACTGCCCGACGGCTACGACACCAGGGTCGGCGAGCACGGCCTCACCCTCTCCGGCGGCCAGCGCCAGCGCGTCGCGCTCGCCCGCGCCATCCTCACCGACCCCCGGCTGCTCGTCCTCGACGACGCCACCTCCGCCGTGGACGCCCGCGTCGAACACGAGATCCACGAGGCACTGAGGCAGGTGATGCGCGGCCGGACCACCCTGCTCATCGCGCACCGCCGCTCCACGCTCAACCTCGCCGACCGCATCGCCGTCCTCGACGCCGGCCGGCTCGCCGACATCGGCACCCACGAGGAACTGCAGGAACGGTCCGCCCTCTACCGCCGCCTGCTCACCGACCCCGACGAACTGGGCGGCGTCTCCCCGGGCCACGCCCAGCCCGCCGCGCCCGAGGAGGACACCTCCGTCCGCGCGGAGCTGGACGCCGAGTTCGACGCCGAGCGCGGTGTCACCCCCCGCCTGTGGACCGGCGACCGCGAGCCCAAGGACACCGCCCTCGCCGGAACCCCGGCCACCCCGCGACTCCTCGCCCAGGTCGAGGCGCTGCCCCCGGCCACCGACACCCCCGACATCGACGAGGCGCGGGCGGTCCGCCCGGAGGACTCCTACGGCCTCCGGCGCCTGCTGCACGGCTTCGGTCTGCCCCTCCTCGTCAGCCTGCTGCTGGTCGCCGCGGACGCCGGCATGGGCCTGCTGCTGCCGATCCTGATCCGGCACGGCATCGACCAGGGCGTCACCCGGGCCGCCCTGGGCGCGGTCTGGTCGGCCTCGCTGCTCGCCCTGCTCGCCGTGACTCTGCAGTGGGCCGCGCAGATCGCCGAGACCCGGATGACCGGCCGCACCGGCGAACGCGTCCTGTACGCGCTGCGCCTGAAGATCTTCGCCCAGCTCCAGCGCCTCGGCCTCGACTACTACGAGCGGGAGCTGACCGGCCGGATCATGACCCGGATGACGACGGACGTCGACGCCCTGTCCACCTTCCTCCAGACCGGCCTGGTCACGGCGTTCGTCTCGGTCGTCACCTTCTTCGGCATCATGGTCGCCCTGCTGGTCCTCGACGTACAGCTGGCGCTGGTCGTCTTCGCGACCCTGCCCCCGCTGATCGTCGCCACGTACTTCTTCCGCCGGGCGAGCGTGAAGGCCTACGAACTCGCCCGTGAGCGGGTGTCGGTGGTCAACGCCGACCTCCAGGAGTCGGTGTCCGGACTGCGGATCGTGCAGGCCTTCCGGCGCGAGCGGGACGGCGGCCGGCGGTTCGCCGAACGCAGTGACAGCTACCGTCGCGCCCGCACCCGCGGCCAGTGGCTGATATCCGTCTACTTCCCCTTCGTCCAGCTGCTGTCCTCGGTCGCCGCGGCCTGCGTACTGATCGCGGGCGCGCACCGGATCGAGGCGGCCACGCTGACGACCGGCGCGCTCGTCGCCTACCTGCTCTACATCGACCTGTTCTTCGCCCCCGTCCAGCAGCTCTCCCAGGTCTTCGACGGTTACCAGCAGGCGACCGTCTCGCTGGGCCGCATCCAGGAGCTGCTCCGCGAGCCCACGTCCACCGAGTCGGCCGAGGAGCCGCTGCGGGTGCGCTCGCTCCGCGGCGACATCGCCTTCGAGAACGTGCACTTCGCCTACGGCGCCGCCGAGGGCGAGGCGGCGCTGACCGGCATCGACCTCACCATCCCGGCCGGCCAGACGGTCGCCTTCGTCGGCGAGACCGGGGCGGGCAAGTCGACGCTGGTGAAGCTGGTGGCGCGGTTCTACGACCCCACCGGGGGCCGGGTGACGGTCGACGGCACCGACCTGCGCGCCCTCGACCTCACCTCCTACCGCCACCGCCTCGGGGTGGTCCCCCAGGAGGCGTACCTCTTCCAGGGCACCGTCCGCGACGCCATCGCCTACGGCCGCCCGGCCGCCACCGACGCCGAGGTGGAGGCCGCGGCCCGGGCGGTCGGCGCGCACGACATGATCGCCACCCTCGACGGCGGCTACCTGCACGAGGTCGCCGAACGCGGCCGCAACCTCTCGGCCGGCCAGCGCCAGCTCATCGCTCTCGCCCGCGCCGAGCTGGTCGACCCCGACGTCCTGCTCCTCGACGAGGCCACGGCGGCCCTCGACCTCGCCACCGAGGCCCAGGTCAACCAGGCGACGGACCGCCTGGCGGGCCGCCGCACCACCCTCGTCGTGGCCCACCGCCTGACCACCGCCGCCCGTGCCGACCGGGTCGTGGTGATGGACCACGGCCGCGTCGCCGAGGACGGCTCCCACGAGGAACTGCTGGCCCGCGGCGGCCGGTACGCCGAACTGTGGCGGACCTTCGTCGGCCGCGCGGAACCGGAGGAGCCGGTGGGAGCACTCCGCTGACGGACCGGTGGGAGCGCTTCGCTGACGGACCGTTGGGAGTGTTCCGCTCAAGGGCCTGTGGAACTTGTTCTGCTGACGGGCCGTGGGGCGCGTGCCGCCGACGGTCGTGCAACCATCCGGCATACGTCGCGCGTCCGTACATCAGTACGTTCATGGCTGGTGCATGGCCGATGTACGGGAGGGACCACAGTGGACAGCGGTGCGATACGTCGGCGTCTGGCGCTCGGCGCGGCCGTACTGGCCGCCTCGGGGGTGCTCGCGCTCGCGGCGCCGGGCAGCGCCCGGGCGGCGACCGCGACGTCCTGCGCCGGGCGCGAGGTGAGGACCCTGCCCTTCTCCACCGGCACCGTGCATGTCTACAGGCGCAACGGCTACGTCTGCGCGCTCACCGTCCCCAAGAAGGCCGGCGGCAAGCGCACGATGTCGGTCGGCGTGCAGGCCCGCGGCAACCGCCCCGTCGTCGACAAGGGGCGGTACGCCCACCTCGCGGGCCCGGTGACGGTGCACGCCGGCCACCGCCGCGTGTGGGTCAAGGGCTCGGTGAGCCGCGGCTCGGTGAGTTCGGGCTGGATCCTGTGCTGACCCGCTCCGGCTGACCCCGGTCCGGTCACTCCGCCGGTCACACCCGCCGGGCGCACCCCACCGGGTCCCGTCCGCCGAGCTGCACGTACAGGGCGGTCGACGCGGGGCACCGGCCGCGGGACGGCACCGCCTCGGTGACCTTGTACGGGGGTTTCCGCCGGCCCGAGCCGTCGCAGGCCGTCTCGCGGACCCGGCTGCCGCCGGAGCCGTAGCCGCAGTCCCCGGGGATGGTGCGGGGCCCGCCCCCGCCGCCCGGATCGCCGGGGTGCGGGGGCTGGAGGTCGCGCATGCAGGCATAGCCCTGGGGGATCCCGCCCTGGCCGTCCGCGGCCGGGCTCTGGGCGCTGATGCGCAGCACGAAGTCGGTGGTCGGCGGGCACCGCGGGTCGTCGCCCGCGGTGCCGTCGTGCCGGGCGACGACCCGGGCCGCCGCCCGTTCGCCGGCGCACGGCACCTCGGTGAAGCGGGAGGCCCCGAAGGAACCGCACTCGCCGACCCCGAGGAACCGGGCGCCGTAGCCGGTGGCCGGGGTGGGCGTGGCCGCCCGGCCGACGTGCCCTTCGCGGCGGGTCCGGGCACCTCCTGGCAGCCCGTCAGCAGGGCTGCGGGCAGGGCGAACAGCCCGCACACCAGCCCCGCCAGACGTCTCACGTACATCGCCATCCCCCCGGACACCTCCCGTCCAGCGTGACCCGTGGCGGCGGGCCACGCCAGACGTATCGGAGGCTTTCCGCCCTGTGCGGGCGTTACGCGCCGTGCGTGACGTACGTCTGGTACGTCAGCCCGTGACCGATGGGATACAGCACCTGCGTCGGGTCGTCCGCCCGCTGCACCGGCACCGGCAGCTTCCCGCGCGGCCGGACCCGTCCGGCGATCACCCGGGCGGCGGCGCGCAGTTCGACGTCGGTCCAGCAGTAGGTCGCCAGGTACGCCTTCACGGAGGGGAGGAAGGCGACGTCGTACGGGTTGCGCACGGCGACCGCCACCACCGGCCGGCCCGTCCCGACGAGCCGGTCCACCAGCGTCTTCTGGCCGCCGGCCGCCGTGACGTTGTACGTCGCCACGACCACCGCGTCCACGTCCCGCGCGGCGGTGACCGCCTCGGTGACGGTCGCCTCGGAGGGGGCCGTGCCCGTGGGCAGGGCGGTGGCCGTGAAGCCCAGCTCGGTCAGGGCGGCGGCCAGGACGCCGGTGGGCGGGCCCGTGGTGCCGGACGGGGAGGCAGGGTCGGCGCCGGCCACCAGCAGCCGGGGGTGGGTGCGGGGGGACAGCGGGAGCAGCCCGCCCGCGTCGACCAGGAGCGTGGTGGTGCGTTCGGCGATGCGGGCGGCCTCCGCCAGGTGCCCCGGGGTGCCGACCGTGCGGTCCACGCCGGCCGCGCCGACGTACGGGCGGTCCAGCAGGCCCAGCTTCGCCTTCAGCCGCAGGATCCGCAGGATCGATTCGTCCAGCCGTGCCTCCGTCAGCTCGCCCGCCCGGACCGCCTCGAGCACGGCGTGCCACGCCACGTCCAGGGACGGCGGGTTGAGCAACTGGTCGACGCCCGCCTTCAGCGCGAGCACCGGCACCCGGTCGTCCCCGTACTTCGTGCGGACGCCCTCCATGCCGAGGGAGTCGGTGACCACGACCCCGTCGTAGCCGAGTTCGCCGCGCAGGATGCCGGTGAGGACGGGGTGGGACAGGGTGGCCGGGTCGCCGGAGTCGTCGAGGGCCGGGAACTGGATGTGCGCGGTCATCACCGAGTCGATGCCCGCCTCGATCGCCGCCCGGAACGGCACCGCGTCCAGCTTCTCCCACAGCTCACGGCTGTGCGTGATGACCGGGAAGCCGGAGTGGCTGTCGACGGCGGTGTCCCCGTGCCCCGGGAAGTGCTTCGCGGTCGCCGCCACCCCGGCCGCCTGGTACCCCTCCACCTCGGCCGCCACCAGCCCGGCCACGGCCTCGGGATCGGCGCCGAAGGAACGTACGCCGATGACCGGGTTGGCCGGGTCGACGTTCACGTCGGCGTCGGGTGAGTAGTCCTGCCGGATGCCCATCGCGCGCAGCTCCGCCCCGGAGATCCGGCCGAGCGTGCGGGCGTCGCCGCGGGAGCCGCCGGCGCCGATCGCCATCGCACCCGGGAACAGTGTCGCGGGCTTGCCGACGCGGCAGACGGCGCCGTGCTCCTGATCGGTGGCGATGAGGACCGGCAGGCCGCGGGGCAGGCCGAGCGAGGCCCGCTGGATGCCGTCGGACAACTCCGCGATCTGGTGCGGGTCGCGGGTGTTGTGCGCCCAGGTGAAGTAGATGATGCCGCCGACCCGGTACCTGGCGATCAGCTCGGCGGCCGTCCGCACGCCGATCTCCTCGAGGTTGGCGTCGATGTCGGCCTGGTCCGGGTCGGTGGCCGAGTGGCCGTACACCCGCATCACGAAGAGCTGGCCGACCTTCTCCTCGAGCGTCATGCGGGAGACGAGCGCGCGGAGCCTCTTGTCGTCGGGCTTCATGGGGCCGGGCTTCCTGTCCTCGGGTGCGGCGTGTGCGGTGCCGCCGACGGCCGCGGCGGCGGTGAGGCCGGCCGTCGCGGCGAGGACGGTACGTCTGGAGGGGCGTGCGGTGCTTCCCGTGCTTCCTGTGCCGGTCTGGTGCACGTGCACTCCTTACGGAAAGGACTGGCTGGAGGGTCCGCTGGACGTCGCTGAAGGAAACTTCCGAGGAGTCACCCATATCCGGGAAGTTTCTGCCAGTCAAGGGAAGCCGCAGCGCAAGGCCCCGGAAGGGGACCGCCATCGGCGCGGTCGGAGGAGGGCGCACGCCGATGCCGGGCCGGGCTCATGGAGGTGGAGATGCCGGTCGAGACCCGCGCCGTAGCCGTCACCGACCTGCTACGACCAGGCGCGCAGGCGGAGGTGCTGGGCCCGCCCGCACTGCGGCAGGCGCTCATGGAGACGGTGGCAGCACTGGCCCACCGCTACGGCCCGGCGGCGCGTGGGTGAGCCGCGTCCGGCGGCGTGCGCCGCCTCCCTCACGCCGAGTCGTTCAGCAGGCGTACGAGGTGCTCGCGGCCCGCGTCCAGCAGTCCGGGGAGCGGGGCGGCGGACTCGTACCAGCGCTTCTCGTACTCCCAGCACAGCCAGCCGTCCCAGCCGTGCCGGGAGAGCACCTCCACGCACTCGGCGAGCGGCAGGATGCCGGCGCCGAGCGCCAGCGGGGTGGTGTCCTCGGCCGAGGCGATGTCCTTGACCTGGACGTATCCGAGGTGCGGGGAGAGCGCCGCGTACGTGTCGGCGGGCTGTTCGCCGCCCAGCCAGGTGTGCATCACGTCCCACAGCGCGCCGACCTGGCGGTGGCCGACCGGGCCGAGGACGCGGATCGCGTCGGCGCCGGTGCGGTGCGAGTCGTGGGTCTCCAGCAGGACCCGGACGCCGAGGGCGGCGGCGTCCTCGGCGGCGGTGCCCAGCCGCCGGGCGGCCGTGGCGTCCGCGTCGGCCAGGGGCTGGTCGGGGTCGGCGCCCGGGAAGACCCGTACGAAGGGCGCCCCGAGGTCGTGGGCGAGTTCGAGGAGTTGCCGGATCTCGCCGAGCACGGGTTCGTCCGGCCCGGCCGCGGCGACGCGCGCGTACCCGGCCAGGCCCAGGATCTCGACCCCGGACGACTTGAACGCGGCGGCCACGTCGGCCCGTTCGGCGGGACCGAGGCCCGGGTGCACCGGCTCCTCCGGGTGGGCACGCAGTTCGACGCCGTGGTAGCCGTGTGCGGACGCGAGGGCCAGTACCTCCGGTACGGGCAGGCCCGGGACGCCGAGGGTGGAGAACGCCAGCTTCATGGCGGGGACACTACCCGGCATCGCCCGTCGCTCACCCGATCCGCGCAGATCGGCGATCCCCTCCCCTCCCCGGCTACCCGGCGGCGGCCCGGTAGACGTTCACCAGCGCTCCGGTCTTGGCGGTGGTCGTGGAGACCAGTTCCAGCGTCCGCTTCCCGCCGTCCGCCGGGAAGACCGACTTGCCGCCGCCGAGGAGCACCGGCATGACGACGAGTTGGAGTTCGTCGACCAGCCCTTCCTGGAGCAGGGCGCGGACCAGTGTGGGGCTGCCCATGATCGCCAGGTCGCCGCCCTCGGCGGCCCGCAGCTCACGGACCCGGCCGAGGGCCTCGGCGACGGGGATCCGGACGGTGTTCTCCCAGGTCAGCTCGGAGTCCCCGAGGGTGTCGGAGACGACGTACTTGCGCATCGCGTTCAGCCGGTCCGCGAACGGGTCCCCGGCCCGCTCCGGCCAGGCCGCCGCCATCGTCTGCCAGGTGCGCCGCCCGTACAGCAGCGCCTCCGCCCGCTCCAGCCCCGCGGCGAAGGCCCCGCCGACCACCTCCGGGTCGAAGAACGGGTGCGACCAGCCCCCGTGCGTGAACCCGCCGTCGGTGTCCTCCTCGGGCCCGCCGGGCGCCTGCACGACGCCGTCCAGACTGATGAACTCGGTCGCTGTGACGCGCATGAGAACCACTCCTCCTGGTCTGTTCCCTCACCCTGCCGGGCGGTTACGGCAGGGAAGACCCCGGCGGCGGCGAAAACTCATCGCCGCGCCGGCCACCGGCATCACAGGCTCGCACGACCCCTCCGGCCGCGCCCGCCCGCACCCCCCGCGCGAGCCCCCGGCACCGTCCGTCCGCACTCGTCGAGCACGCACTCCGGCAGTTCCGGCCCACCACCTCGGTGTCCCATGGTGAACAGTCGCCCACCACCACTTGGACGCCGTGCCACACGCCCTCGCAGCCCTCACAGTCCCCGCAGCTCTCGCAGTCCCCACGGTCCCTGCGGTCCTCGCAGTCTCCGCAGCCCCCGCAGGGGACGTCCGTACCCGCGCCGCCCGCCGTCCTCCGGGCGCGCCGGCACCCGGAACACGCCCCCGCCGCGTCAGTCCCGCGGTACCGCCGTGGACCCCCGGACCATCAGCTCGCCGCGCACCGTCGCGATCCCCCCGGGCGGCGGCTCCTCGCGCCCCATGGCGATGCGTCCGGCCCGCGCCCCCGCCTCCGCCAGCGGCAGCCGCACCGTCGTGAGGGCGGGTACCGCGTCGATGCTGAACGGCAGGTCGTCGAAGCCGGCCACCGACACCTCGGCGGGGATCCGCAGCCCGGAGTCGCGCAGGGCCGCGCAGGCGCCGAGGGCGACGGAGTCGTTGGCGGCGACGACGGCGGTGAGGGAGGGATCGCGGCGCAGCAGTTCGAGCGTCGCCTCGTAGCCGGAGCGCCGGTCGTAGCGGCCGTGCACGGTCCAGCGCGGGTCGTCCTCGATGCCGGCCGCGGCCAGTGCCTCGCGGTGGCCCTCGAGCCGGTGCCGGGTGGTGGTGCGTGTCTCGGGACCGGCGATGTAGCCGAGCCGCCGGTGGCCGAGGCCGATGAGGTGCTCGGTCAGCTGCCGGGCGCCCCCGTGGTTGTCGAAGGTGAGCGCGATGGTCTCGGTGCCGGCCGCCGGCGGGCGTCCGCACAGCACGACCCGCGTCCCGGCCTCCGTGAGCTTGCGCAGCTTCGCCGCCATCGCCGCCGCGTGCGGCGCCTCCTCCACCGCGCCGCCGGTGAGCACCACGGCCGCGGCGCGCTGCCGCTGCAGCAGGGTCAGGTAGGTCAGTTCGCGCTCGGGCGAGCCGCCGGTGTTGCAGACGACGGCCAGCCGTTCCCCGCCGGCCCGCCCGCCGGGGCCGCCGATCTCCCCCTGGACGGCGCCGGCCATGATGCCGAAGAAGGGGTCCGCTATGTCGTTGACGAGGATGCCGACGAGGTCGGAGGTGGCCGCGGCCAGGGCGCTGGCGGGGCCGTTGAGGACGTAGTCCAGCTCGTCCACGGCCCGCAGTACGCGCTCCCGCGTGGAGGCGGCGACGGGGTAGTTCCCGTTCAGCACGCGCGACACCGTCGCGGGCGAGACCTGGGCGCGGGCCGCCACGTCCGCCAGGGTCACCGTCATCTCGTCGTCCTCCGGTCGCGCATGTCGTCGTACGTCCTCGTAGACAGGCCGTCCCCCGGCCACGGTTCCGTCACGTGCCGAGCAGACCATAAGGCCAACGGGCTCGTTTGTTCGCATCCCCGAACAAGTCGGACGGGATCAGGCCTTGTCCGGACCCCGGATCAGAGGCTAGCTTCTCATGGGATAGAAAGCGCTTGCTGTACTCGCTTGCTGTACTGCATACCGGGCGCCCGGCGCCCATGAAGGGAACTGACGTGACACGCAAGACGGTGCGTATCGCCATGAACGGCGTCACCGGGCGCATGGGCTACCGCCAGCATCTGGTCCGGTCGATCCTCGCCCTGCGCGAACAGGGCGGCCTCGACCTCGGCGACGGCACCGTGCTGTGGCCGGAGCCGGTCCTGGTCGGCCGCCGGGAACACGTTCTGCGGGAGATCGCCGAGCGGCACGGCCTGGAACACGTCGCCACGGACGTGGACGCCGTCCTCGCCGACCCGGACGTGGACCTCTACTTCGACTCCCAGGTCACCTCCGCCCGCGAGGAGTCGATCAAGAAGGCGATCGCCGCGGGCAAGCACGTCTACACCGAGAAGCCCACCGCCACCGGCCTCGACGGCGCCCTCGAACTCGCCCGCCTCGCGAACGCCGCCGGCATCAAGCACGGCGTCGTGCAGGACAAGATCTTCCTGCCGGGCCTGCTGAAGCTGAAGCGGCTCATCGACGGCGGCTTCTTCGGCCGGATCCTCTCCATCCGCGGTGAGTTCGGCTACTGGGTGTTCGAGGGCGACTGGCAGCCCGCCCAGCGCCCCTCCTGGAACTACCGCGCCGAGGACGGCGGCGGCATCGTCGTGGACATGTTCCCGCACTGGGAGTACGTGCTCCACGAGCTGTTCGGCCGCGTGAAGTCCGTCCAGGCCCTCGCCGCCACCCACGTCCCGCAGCGCTGGGACGAGAACGGCAAGCCCTACGACGCCACCGCCGACGACGCCGCCTACGGCATCTTCGAGCTCGAGGGCGGCGCCATCGCCCAGATCAACTCCTCCTGGACGGTCCGCGTCAACCGCGACGAGCTGGTGGAGTTCCAGGTGGACGGCACGGAGGGCTCCGCCGTCGCGGGCCTGCGCAACTGCCGCGTCCAGCACCGCAGCGCCACCCCCAAGCCCGTCTGGAACCCGGACATCCCCGCCACCGAGGTCTTCCGCGATCAGTGGCAGGAGGTCCCGGACAACGCCGAGTTCGACAACGGCTTCAAGGCCCAGTGGGAGCTGTTCCTCAAGCACGTCTACGCCGACGCCCCCTACCACTGGGACCTCCTCGCCGGCGCCCGCGGCGTCCAGCTCGCCGAACTGGGCCTGAAGTCGTCGGCCGAGGGCCGCCGCATCGAGGTACCGGAGATCGCGCTGTGACCATCCAGCTGCCCGACGGCCACGGCGGCCTGCGCACGTACGAGCCGCGCACCGAGCCGCTCGCCCTCACCACCGGCACCCCCTTCACCTCCCGTACGGTCTTCTCGGCGGCGCACGTCGTCGCCGACCCCTACGCCGACGTGTCCCCCGACTCGCCCGCCGCCGTCGACTGGGACGCCACCCTCGCCTTCCGCCGCCACCTGTGGTCGCACGGGCTCGGCGTCGCCGAGGCGATGGACACCGCCCAGCGCGGGATGGGCCTCGACTGGGCGGGCGCGGCCGAGCTGATCCGGCGGTCGGCCGCGGAGGCGCGCAGCGTCGGCGGCCGCATCGCCTGCGGGGTCGGCACCGACCAGATCACCGGCGGCTCCCTCGCCGAGATCCGCGTGGCCTACGAGGAGCAGCTGGCCCTCGTCGAGGAGTCCGGCGCCCAGGCGATCCTGATGGCCTCCCGCGCCCTCGCCGCCGCCGCCCAGGGCCCCGAGGACTACCTGGAGGTCTACGGCCACCTCCTGCGCCAGTCCGCCGAACCGGTCGTCCTGCACTGGCTCGGCCCGATGTTCGACCCGGCGCTGGAGGGCTACTGGGGCTCGTCCGACCTGGACGCGGCCACCGACACCTTCCTGGAGGTCATCGCCGCCCACCCGGACAAGGTCGACGGCATCAAGGTCTCCCTCCTGGACGCCCAGCGCGAGATCGACCTGCGCCGCCGCCTCCCGCAGGGCGTGCGCTGCTACACCGGCGACGACTTCAACTACCCCGAGCTGATCGCGGGCGACGCGCAGGGCTTCAGCCACGCCCTGCTCGGCATCTTCGACCCGCTGGGCCCGCTGGCGGCCGAGGCGGTACGGGTGCTGGACACCGGGGACACCGACGGCTTCCGGGCCCTCCTCGACCCCACGGTGGAGCTGTCCCGCCACCTCTTCCAGGCGCCCACCCGCTTCTACAAGACCGGTGTCGTCTTCCTGGCCTGGCTCGCCGGCCACCAGAAGCACTTCACGATGGTCGGCGGCCTCCAGTCGGCCCGCTCCCTCCCGCACTTCGCCCGCGCCTACGAACTCGCCGACGGACTGGGCCTGTTCCCGGACCCGAAGCTGGCCGAGGAGCGGATGAAGAACCTGCTGTCGCTGTACGGGGTGAACCAGTGAGCACGACCACCGGCCTCGAGCGCTTCTCCGTCAACCAGATGACCGTGAAGCAGCTGTCGCTGCCCGAACTCGCCGACGCCTGCCGCGACCTGGGCGTGACCAACGTCGGCCTGTGGCGCGAGCCGGTCCAGGCGTACGGCCTTCAGGCGACGGCGAAACTGGTCCGCGACGCGGGCCTCACCGTCACCACCCTGTGCCGGGGCGGCTTCCTCACCGCGACCGACCCCACCGAGCGGGCGGCGGCCCTGGCCGACAACCGCCGCGCCGTCGACGAGGCCGCGGCCCTCGGCACCGAGGTACTGGTCCTGGTCTCCGGGGGCCTGCCCGCCGGCGCGAAGGACCTGCACGGCGCCCGCGAGCGCATCGCGGACGCCCTCGCCGAGCTGGGGCCGTACGCCGAGGACCACGGGGTGAAGCTGGCCATCGAGCCCCTCCACCCCATGTACGCCGCCGACCGCTGCGTGGTCTCCACCCTCGCCCAGGCCCTCGACCTGGCGGAACGCTTCCCCGCCCACCAGGTCGGCGTGACCGTCGACACGTACCACATCTGGTGGGACGACACCGCCCCCGCCCAGATCGCCCGGGCGGGCGCCGGCGGCCGCATCCACACCTTCCAGCTCGCCGACTGGACCACCCCCCTGCCCGAGGGCGTGCTCAACGGGCGCGGCCAGATCGGCGACGGCGCGATCGACATGCGGGAGTGGAAGGGCTACGTGGAGGCGGCCGGCTACGCCGGACCCATCGAGGTCGAGCTGTTCAACGACGGGCTGTGGGCCCGGGACGGCCGGGAGGTACTGGCCGAGACCGCGGCGCGGTTCGTGGAACACGTGATCGCCTGAAAAAAAACCGGAATCCCGTGCAACCCTTCCGCCACCCAGCGGGTCGTACATGACGTCAGGGCTTCTGGTGGGGGATCCGGGGGGATCGCGGGGGTTCTGACACGGAGGGGAAACGCCGAGGGGCCCGGTCCACGCGACCGGGCCCCTCGAAGCTTCTCACCGTCTTGTCGGGGTCTCAGAAGAACACCCCGCACCGCAGCAGCACGTTCGCGTACGGCCGGGCCTCACCCGTGCGGACGACCAGACGCGCCCCCGCCGACAGTTCCTTCAGCCGCTCGTGCGGGACGAGGGCCAGGCCGGGGAAGTGCCCCTCCAGCAGGGACGCGGCCGCCGGATTGGCCTCCCGGACCTCCGTGGCGGCCGTGGCGCCCTCCACCACCAGCTCGGCCAGCAGGCCGTCCAGCACCTCGGCGAAGGACGGCACACCGGCGCGGAAGGCCAGGTCCACGACCCGGGGGCCGTCGGGTATCGGCATGCCCGCGTCGCACACGAGCACCCCGTGCCCGTGGCCCAGCTCGGCGAGCGCCCCGGCGAGGTGACGATTGAGGATGCCCGCCCTCTTCACCGTGACCCACCTCGCACGGCCGCTCCGGAGGAGCTGTCCGGCCCGCGGCCGGGGGTCCGGGGGTCGCCCCCCGGGTCGGCACAGCACAGGGCGTCGACCTCCTCCGCCGTCGGGAACGAGTCCTGCGCGCCCCGCTTCGTCACCGCGGCCGCCCCTACCCGGGCCGCGTACCCCGCCGCCTCGGCCGGCGAGGCCCCCGAGCCCAGCCGCCAGGCCAGCGCCGCCGTGAACGCGTCGCCGGCGCCGGTGGTGTCCACGGCGTCCACCCGCACCGACGGGACCGGCGTGACGCCGTCCGCCGAAGCGACCAGCGCGCCCTCAGCGCCCAGCGTGATCACCACCGAGCGCGGGCCCTCGGCGAGCAGGGCCCGTGCCCAGTCCTCCGGACGGTCCCCCGCGGAGGTGTCGCCGAGGATCACCTTCGCCTCGTGCTCGTTGACGATCAGCGGGTCGCAGGCCGCCAGCACCTCGGGCGGGAGCGGGCGCGGCGGGGAGGGGTTGAGGACGAAGCGGCTGCCCGCGGGCAGGTTCCGTACGACCTCCACGACCGTCTCCAGCGGGATCTCCAGCTGCGCCGAGACCACCCGGGACGCCGCCAGGAGAGGGCCGGCCGCCCGTACGTCCGCCGGCGTCAGACGGCCGTTGGCGCCCGGCGAGACCACGATGCTGTTGTCCCCGGACGGGTCCACCGTGATCAGCGCGACCCCGGTCGGCGCGCCGCCCACCAGCACGCCCTGCGGGTCGACCCCGGCCGCCCGCTGCGAGTCGAGCAGCAGCCGGCCGTGCGCGTCGTCGCCGACCCGGGCCAGCAGGGCCGTGCGGGCCCCGAGCCGGGCGGCCGCGACCGCCTGGTTGGCGCCCTTGCCGCCCGGGTGGACGGCCAGGTCGCCGCCGAGCACCGTCTCACCGGCGCCGGGGCGCCGCTCGACGTCGATCACCAGGTCGGCGTTGGCCGATCCCACGACCAGGAGGTCGTAGTCATACATGGAATGAGCTCCCTGAGAGATGACTTGGGGCGGGCGGTCGCCGGTCTCAGCCGCTGAACCCGGCCACGTTCTCCTTCGTGACCACCTTCACCGGCACCTTCACCGTCTCCTCGACCTTCTTGCCCTGGACCGCCTTGAGCGCGTTGTCCACCGCGATCTTCCCCAGCTGGCTGGGCTGCTGCGCGACGGACGCGTACAGCGTGCCGTTCTTCACCGCGGTCAGGCCGTCCGGCGTGCCGTCGAAGCCGACGACCTGGACCGACCTGCCGGCCTTGGAACCCAGCGCCTTCACGGCACCGAGGGCCATCTCGTCGTTGGCGGCGATGACGCCCTGCACGTCCGGGTGGGCCTGGAGCAGGTTGGACATCACGTCGAGCCCCTTGGTGCGGTCGAAGTCGGCGGGCTGCTGGGCCACCACCTGGATGCCCGGGTACGCCTTCAGTCCCTTGGCGAACCCTTCCGCCCGCTCCCGGGCGGCGGAGGTGCCCGCCTGGCCCTGAAGGATCACGATCTTGCCCTTGCCGCCGAGCTTCTCGCCGATCGTCCTGGCGGCGAGCTCACCGCCGGCGACGTTGTCGGAGGCCACCAGGGCGTCGACCGAGGCCTTGTTGACGCCCCGGTCGACCGCGATGACCGGGATACCCGCCTTGTCGGCGGCCTGCACGGAGTTGCTCGCGGCGTCCGAGTCCACCGGGTTGACGATGACCGCGCCAAGGCTCGAACTGGTGAAGTTCTGCACCTGGTTGGCCTGCTGGGAGGCGTCGTTCTGGGCGTCCGTGACGGTCAGGTCCACGCCCAGCTTCTTCGCCTCGGCCTGCGCGCCCGCCCGGATCTGCACGAAGAAGGGGTTGTTGAGGGTGGACAGGGACAGACCCATCTTCGGGGTGGCCGTCGCCGAGGAGCCGTTGTGCAGGAAGGAGGTCGCGCCGACCAGCGCCACGGTGACCACCGCCGCGAGCGCGTACGTCCCCGCCTGCTTGCCCTTGCCGCCGCCCGTGCCGGCGGCCACCGGGGTCGCCCCGGCCTTGCGCCGCAGCGTGTCGAGGAGCACCGCGAGCGCGATGACGACACCGATGACGACCTGCTGCCAGAAGGCGGAGACGTTCAGCAGGTTCAGGCCGTTGCGCAGCACCGCCAGGATCAGCGCGCCGATCAGGGTCCCGGACGCCTTGCCGGTGCCGCCGGCCAGGGACGCCCCGCCGATCACGACCGCGGCGATCGCGTCCAGTTCGTAACCGTCAGCCGCCTGCGGCTGCGCCGAGGAGAGCCGGGCGGCGAGCACGATGCCGGCGACCGCCGCGAACAGGCCGGACAGGGCGTAGATCGCGAGCTTCTGCTTCTTGACGCGCAGGCCGGAGAGCCGGGCGGCCTCCTCGTTGCCGCCGATCGCGTACATGGAACGGCCGATGTACGTCCGGCCCAGCACGAAGGCCGCGATCAGACCCATGACCACCATGACCAGCACCGGCACGGGCAGCCGGCCGCCGAGCGTGTCACCGAGGTGGGAGACCGAGTCCGGGAAGGGGATCGGGGACCCGTCGGAGATCACCAGCGACAGACCGCGGGCCACCGACAGCATGGCGAGCGTCGCGATGAACGGCGGCAGCTTCCCGTACGCGATCAGGAAGCCGTTGACCAGACCGGCGGCGATGCCGGTGACGAGGGCCAGCACGACGGCCAGGAAGACCGGTATGCCGTGGGACACGGCCGTCCACGCCAGCACGGTGGCCGACAGCGCCGCGACCGACCCGACCGACAGGTCGATCCCCGCCGAGACGATCACGAAGGTCACGCCGAAGGCGAGGACGGCGGTCACGGCCGCCTGCACGCCCACGTTCAGCAGGTTGTCCGTGGTCAGGAAGTCCCCGGAGAGCGCCGACAGGGCGATGACGAGGACGATCAGCGCGGTGAGGGCGCCGTTGTCGAGCAGCAGGCGGCGCAGGCCGCTCGTGGCGCCACCGGCGCCCGCCCGGCTCTTGAGCGTGTCAGTGGCCACGGCTGGCCTCCGTTCCCGTGGTGGAGTTGCTGGTGGTGGTGTCGCCGGCGGTGTCAGCGGTGTCAGCGGTGTCAGCGGTGTCGGCGGTGTCGGCGGTGTCAGCGGTGTCGGCAGCGTCGGCGGTGGGGGTGCTGACGGCGAGTGCCATCACGGTGTCCTGGGTGGCCTCCGCGGCCGCGAGTTCGCCCGCGATCCGGCCCTGGGCCATCACCAGCACCCGGTCGCTCATGCCGAGGACCTCGGGCAAGTCGCTGGAGATCATCAGGACGGCGGCACCGGCGGCCGTCAGCTCGTTGACGAGCTGGTAGATCTCGACCTTGGCGCCGACGTCGATGCCGCGCGTCGGCTCGTCGAGGATCAGCACCCTGGTGTCGGCGAGCAGCCACTTGCCGATGACGACCTTCTGCTGGTTGCCGCCCGACAGGGTGCGCACGTGCTGCTCCAGCCCCGCCATGCGCACCCCCAGCTGCCCCGCGATCCGCTCGGCCGCCGCGCGCTGCGCCCTGCGGTCGACCAGCCCGGCCCGGGTGGCGGCCCGCATGGTGACCAGGCCGAGGTTCTCCGCCACGGAGGCGTCGAGCACCAGCCCCTGGCCCTTGCGGTCCTCGGGCACGAGACCGATCCCGGCGGCCATGGCGGCGCCCACGTCGTGGCGGCGCAGTCCGGTCCCCGCGACCTTCACCGAGCCCCGGTCATACGGGTCCGCGCCGAACACGGCCCGTACGACCTCGGTACGGCCCGCGCCGACCAGGCCCGCGATGCCGACGACCTCTCCGGCGTGCACCTCGAAGCTCACGTCGTGGAAGACACCGTCCCGGGTCAGCCCCTCGACGGTGAGCAGCGCGGCACCGGCGTCGGCGCGTTCCCGCGGGTACTGCTGCTCGATGGACCGCCCCACCATGAGCCGTACGAGCTCGTCCTCGGGCGTGCCGGCCGGGACCTGCCCGACGGACCTGCCGTCACGGATGACCGTGACCCGGTCGCCGAGCGCGGCGATCTCCTCCAGGTGGTGGGTGATGAAGACGACGCCGACCCCGTCCTCGCGCAGCCTGCGCACGATGGCGAAGAGCTTCTCGACCTCCTCGGAGGTGAGCACGGCGGTCGGCTCGTCCATGATGAGCACGCGCGCGTCCAGGCTGAGGGCCTTGGCGATCTCGACCATCTGGAGCCGGGCGATGCCGAGTTCACGTACCCGCGCGCGCGGCGACACGTTCACGCCCACGCGCGCGAGCAGGACCTCGGCGTCGGCCTCCATCTTCTTCCGGTCGATCACCCCGAAGCGGCGCGGCTGCCGCCCCAGGAAGATGTTCTCCGCGACCGTCAGATCCGGTACGAGGTTGAACTCCTGGTAGATGGTGGCGATCCCGAGGCGCTCGGAGTCCTGCGCACCGTGGATGCGCACCTCCTCGCCGCCGACCAGGATCCGCCCGGCGTCGGGCGTGTAGGCACCGGAGAGCATCTTGATGAGGGTGCTCTTGCCCGCGCCGTTCTCACCGAGCAGCACGTGCACCTCGCCCCGGCGCAGGTCGAAGTCGACGCCGTCCAGCGCGACCACGCCCGGGAAGGTCTTCCGTATGCCCTCGATGCGCAGCAACTCGTCCGGGTTGCTCACGTCGTGCTCCTTTGCACTGGGGAGGGGGACTCGAGTGGGGAGGGGGACTCGCCGCACGAGCGGCGTACGACGAGACGGGCCGGGAGGGTGACGGACGTGGGGGGACGTCCCTCGATGCGGTCGACCAGGGCCCGTACGGCGGCCCGGCCCAGCTCGCCCGTCGGCTGGGCGATCGCCGTGACCGGAGGATCGGTGTGCACGAACCACGGGATGTCGTCGAACGCGGCCAGCGCGATGTCGTCCGGCACGCGCAGCCCGCGCGCGCGGATCGCGTCCAGCGCGCCGAGGGCCATCAGGTTGTCCGCGGCGAACACGACCTCGGGCGGCTCGGGCAGGTCGAGGAATCCCTCGGTGACCCGCCGCCCGCTCTCGGCCTGGAAGTCGCCCTGGCCTGTGCAGGCGTCCGGGAGGGGAAGCCCGTACTCGGCCAGGGCGGCCCTGAAGGCCTCGACGCGCTCGCTGCCGGTGGTGGTGGCGGCGGGGCCCGCGATGATCGCCAGCCGCCGATGCCCCAGCCCGTACAGATGAGCGACGAGGTCCCGGACGGCCGCCTGCCCGTCGGCCCGTACGACGGGCACGTCCACGCCCGGGATCCACCGGTCCACGAAGACCATCGGCGTCCCCGCGCGCGCGGCGTCCAGCATCAGCGGGGAGCCGCCGTCGGTGGGGGAGACGAGCAGGCCGTCTATCCGCCGGTCGAGGAGCGTCCGTACGTGGTGGTCCTGCAGATCCGGCCGCTCGTCGGCGTTGCCGATGATGACGCTGTAGCCGAGCGCGCGGGCCTCCTCCTCGACGGAGCGGGCCAGCTCGGTGAAGTAGGGGTTCATCACGTCGCTGATGACCAGACCGAGGGTGCGGGTCTGGTCGGTACGCAGGGAACGGGCGACGGCGTTCGGGCGGTAGCCCAGCGTCTCGACGGCGGCCAGCACGCGCGTGCGTGCGTCGGCGCTGACCGAGGGGTGGTCGTTCAGCACCCGCGACACCGTGGCGACGGAAACCCCCGCCTCGGCGGCGACGTCCTTGATGCTCGCCATCGCCGGTCCCACCTCCTTGTGGAATCGTTTACATCCGTGTGTACGGAGGATTGGAATCGATTACACGGTCGGGAAGCAAGAGCCGGGCGATGGCCGAAATCAGATCGTGACCGGGGTGATTGCGGGGCGAGGGTGGGGGCGGAGTGGGGCTGAGGGGGGGCGGACGAGGTGAACGCCGGTGTGAAGTGACCGTAGGGACCGCTCGCTTCTTGCCAGTGTCGTGCTTCCGCGCCCCGAGTAAAGGGCGCTGCGTTCCGCTGCGCTGCACTCCGCGTCGCCTGCGGCGATCGGCCTGGCGGCCGACCCTTGACTCGGGTCGCTCCAGCACGGGGAAGAAGCGAGCGAGCGGCCCGGAAAGGCGGTGGCCCGGGTGGGCGGCCCTGCGGTCGGCTGGGCCGCGGGGCGGGGTCGGGGGGGCGTGTGCCCTTGGGCGGGTCGGAGTGAGCCGCCGGGTCGGGGGGCGTGTGCCCTTGGGTGGGTCGGAGTGAGCCGCCGGGTTGGGGGGCGTGTGCCCTTGGGTGGGTCGGAGTGAGCCGCCGGGTTGGGGGGTGCGGTCGCGCCTCGCCTGCACGCCGGGTGGACGGGCGGCGAGCGGTGAGTGGGGGGGCGAGCGGTGAGTGGGTGAGTGGGGGGCTAGCGGTGAGTGGGGGGCTGGGCGGGCGATCACCTGTGTGGGCC